>VGCE01000009.1 GCA_016870155.1 Actinomycetota bacterium
TGGTTCTGGGTCTTCGTGGCCCCCGAGGCCGTGCTGTTCGTCGGGTGGCTGTTGTTCCTGGTCTTCGCGGGCCTCGGCTACGGCGCGGCCGCGGGGTGGCGACGCGCATTCGGGCGTCGGAGCGACGACTAGGTGTGTCTCGAGGAGATCCTCGCCGCCGCCGACCTGCCCGACCCCGTGCAAGGGCGATGGCGGCCGCGGACAGGGCGAGGGGAAGCAGGCGTGAGGGGCGCATGCAGCCACGTCAGTACCCGGGGCATGGCACTCCGCTGCGGGCCGGTCCTATGATCTGCCCGTGCGCGCCTGCCGTCCCACCTCCGTGACCCGCCTGCTCGCCCTTCTCGGCGCCCTGCTGTGCCTCGCGGGCGTCGCAGGGCCATCCTCTGCCGTAATGGGCGGGGGCCCGGCCGACCCCGCCGCGTGGCCCTTTCTGCTGACTTGTCTTCTCGCAGCCGTGCCACGAAGTGGTTGCGCATGCGCTCTCGGCCGTTCTCAGTGATTCGGGTGCGCTTCCGCGTGGCCCGCAGTGCACGAACCTCGGTGCGCGATGTGCGCAGCATCGCGACCTCGCGCACGGTGCACGATCCGCCTAGCCAAGGGCACCTGGACGGTCACCACCACCGCGCGCGGCAAGGCCGGGGTGGTGGCCCAGGGCAGCCGGCGCGTGGTGGTGCGGTAGCGGGAGCGGCGCAGCCCCCCGCCCCCGGAGACCCTAGGAAAGCCTCGTCAGCACGCCCATGCCGGCATTGATCATGTCGGTGGAAAGCGACTGGGCGGGCCCCGACCCGGACGGCCCGAACCGCACCGCCTCATAGAAGCCCGCGGGCATGCCGGGCCCGTTGTGGAAGAACACGTCGCCGCTCCAGTGGGTGAGGCGAATGCGCACGCCGCCGTCCGGGCCGAGCGCCAGCACCAACCCTCGGCTGTCGCGCGATACCTGCCCTGTGCCCACGTATGCGTTGGCGTACGTGCCCACATAGTCGTCAAGCGCGCGCGCCGGGGCCGGATTCGCCGGGCGGCGCTGGCCATCGATGGCGTAGGTGGGCGTGGTGTACGACGCGAAGGCCGCTCGGGTGACCGCCAGCCAGTCCTGGGTCGAGCGGCCGTTTCGCACCCAGTCGTCGAACGTGGCGCTGATGGCCTCGGGCACGCCGATCGGCCAGCCGTTGGTGAGCGTGACGATGCCCAGGTCGAGATCGGGAACCATGTGCACCTGCGTGGCCGCGCCGTTGGTGAAGGCCCCGCTGTGCGACCACGTGACCGACGCGCCGTCAGCGAGCGACACCTCCATGCCGAACCCGTAGCCCCCGATGCGCCCGAGCGGCGACGGCGAGGTGCGGATCTGCAGCGAGAGCATGGGGGCGAGGGCATCCTGCGCCACAACACGCCGGCCACCGAACGTGCCGCCGGCCAGCATCATGCGCATCCAACGCGAGATGTCGAGCACGGTGGAGCTGGCCCCGCCCGCGGGGGCCTGCGCGTCGGCATCGCGCACCGGTCCGGGAATCCACCGGCCGCCTGCACGCTGGTGCAACCGTGCCACGTTGGTGGTGCGTTCCAACTGTGCATGGCTGAAGGTTGACCGCCGCATGCCGAGCGGCCCGAAGATGTTCCGGCGGGCGAAGGTGTTCCAGTCGGTGCCCTCGGCATTTGCCGCGGCCACGCCGCCCGCGGTCAGCCCGAAGTTGCTGTAGTCGTAGGTGATGCGGAATGGCGCCAGGGATTCGAGCCGGGTGCGCGCGAAGATGGTCTGGCGGTCGAACCCGAGTGACTCCAGGTCGTTGCCGTACTGCCCCGGCAGCCCGCTGCGGTGGGCGTAGAGGTCGCCGATGGTGACCGTGCTGGTCACCCACGGATCGGCCACGGTGAACCCGGGCACCAGCGGCGCCACCGGGGTATCCCACGACACCCGCCCCCGGCCCACGGCCGCTGCCACGGCAGAGGCCCCGAGCGGCTTCGACACCGACGCCACCTGGAACACCGTGGACGGGGTGACGGCTCCACCGCGCACCACGTCGCGCACGCCGAAACCCCCCGCGTACACCAGCCGGTCGCGGTGCACCACGGCCACCGCCACCCCGGGCACGCCGGTGGTGCGCATGACCTGGCGCACGTAGGCCGGCAGGCGGTCAACCGCGGCCTGCACCGCGCGATCCTGCTGGGGGGTGGCCGCCGCTGCCCCGGGGAGCACGCCCGCCTGGGCGGTGGCGACCAGGGCGAGGGCACAGGCGGCCACGGCGAAGGAGAGTCGGCGCGCGGGAGACATGCTGGTGGTGGGCTGGCTGGGGGTGGAGGTGCCAGGGGCCGTCGGGGTCATCGCGGGAATGCTACGTGGCGCTGCCGGAATGGCGAAGGCGAAGACCAGAATGAAGAACGTGACCAGGCGCACGGACCGGTGCACGACCCGCGGGGCGTTGCACTAGTACGGGGAGGAGTTCACGCCCCACGAGCGCACGGTGAGCACCACGTTGCTCAGCGCCAGTGGCCCGGCATCGCCCACCGTCACCACCTCCTGGGTGGATGACTGCGTGACCATCGTGGCCATGCCCGGCGAGGCATTAGGGCCCGACGGCCAGGGCACGGGCACGGAGGCCACCACGGTGGGGGCGCTGAACCCCCAGTTGAGCACGCACATTCCGCCGCTGCCGGCCGCCGACACCGTGGACACCGGCCAGGGCCGGGGAGCGGGCTGGGTCACGCTCATGCCCTTCACGGCGTTGAGCAGTGACCGCACCTGCGTGAGGGTGCCCTGGAACACCAGGTCGTCAGGAGGAGCGCACACGGGAAGCCCCGCCGCCGTGAGCGACAGCACTGAGGGGCTGGTGGGCATGACGATGCGCGCTCCCGGGCCCAGCGTGACCGACTGTGCGTTGACGGTAATGACGCCCTGCAGCACAAGGGTGGCACCTGATGCCACGGTGAGGCTGCCGAGGGTAATGATGCCGGGCGCCGCGGCCTCGCCCAGCGTGACGGTGCTGCCCGGCGGCACGGACAGGGTGGGGGCGGCCGTGGGCTGCACCACCATGGGGAACCTCAGGGCGTTGATGAGCGCCTCGTACTGCGCCACGCCGCCACCCTGCTGCTGGAGATATGCGGTGATCGCCGACATCGGAACGTCGTCCACCAAGAGGTTCGCCATTGCCAGCTGCCCGGGCATCACGCCGCGCAGCGCGCGCATGCGGTAGCGCACGCCGTCGGGCGTGCGGGCCGCGCGCGAGATGGTGACCACCACGCGTCGGTTGCGCCCCTGGGGGTCGCGACCGGTGAGCACGGCGTTGGGCGGATCGGTGCGGAAGGTGACGCGCCACAGGCCCACGAACTTGTGCTCGGGCAGGGTGGCTGTGCGCCGGCCGGGGCGATCCTCGAACGCCAGCACCGCGCGGTGGGCGGTGCGCAGGGTCACGTCGAAGGTCTCGGGGGCCACCTGACGCGCCGTGGCCACGCCCCCCGACTGCGAGAACAGCACCGATGGCGTGGCGGTGGCGACGGATGGCAGGGCGATGGCTGCGCCCGCCACGAGCGTGGCCACAAGCCCCAGGCGCACGGCGCTACCCACGGACGAATCCCGTGCTCGGGGAGTAGACCAAGGGCACCACGCCGGCTTTGGCAGGCACGGGCACGGATACCCACTGGGTGCCCGCGCCGCCTGCATCGAGCGGGGGCAGCCACAACCCGAACGGCACGGGGCCGGCGTTCCAGGTGCGCACGCGCAGCGTGGTGGGGCGCGCGAAGAACGCGCCGGTCAGCGGCGGCACACTGGCCGCCAGCGCCGGTGCGCGATCGATGGACACACCCGCGATCAGCGACTGGAAGGCGTTGCTCTGGATGGCTACCGACCCGGATACCGGCGACTGCCCCTGCGGGCCGATGATGCCGTCGGGCCCGATGAAGAACGCCGACTGCCAGGTGGCGCCCTCCGACAGGATGCCGAAGCCGAGTGACGCCCCCGGGGTGGGCATGGCCGCGCCATTGGCGACGAACGCACTGACGGCGAACTGCACGGGCACCACCACCGTGGGCATGGGCCGCTGCGCCTTCCAAGCCGGGGTGGCACCCCCCGTGCTGTTTGCCATGCCCTCGGGCGCCGGCCAGTCGAACACGAACGTGGTGTCCTGTGCCCACAGGGTCTGCAGGCTCATGGGGTCGACGCTGATCAACACGGCCACGGTGCCGGGAAGGACCGCGTCTGCGAAGGGAGGCCAGATTCCCGCCTCGCGGGCACGGCGGTCGCGGTGGCGCACCACGCGGTCGCGGCCCGGGCCGCCCATGAGGGTGTCGCCCCCGGGGCCGCCTTCCAGGTGGTCGTGGCCGGCCTCACCGAACAGTACGTCGCTGCCCGCGCCACCGCGAAGGCGGTCGTGCTCGGGGCCGCCCAGCACCACGTCGTGCCCTGCGCCGGCATCCACCTGATCGGCGAAGCGCGACCCGCAGACGATGTCGTCACCCGCTCCCGAACGCACGTGACCCGGGCCGGTGAGCCGGATGACGTCGCGCCTCGCCGTGCCAGTGATATCGCCGCGCGACGCCGTGATGGTGACCGGGTCGCCGTGGCAGGTGGCACGGGCGGAGTCGGCCGGAGCGGCCATGGCCGGAGCCGCTGCGGCGAGGGCGACGGCGGCGGCGGACAGGGCGAGGGGAAGCAGGCGTCAGGCGCATGCAGTCTCGTTAGTACCCGGGGCCTGGCACTCCGCTACCGGCCGGTCTTATGATCTGGCCGTGCGCGCCTGCCGTCCCATCTCCGTGACCCGCCTGCTGGCCATGCTCGGAGCCCTGCTCTGCCTGGTGGGCTTCGCAGGGCCCTCAACGGCAGTGGTGGGCGGGGGCCCGGCCGATCCGGCCGCGTGGCCCTACATGGCCGCCATCTACCAGGAGAACGGCAAGACCATCTGGCAGAGCCAGTTCTGCGGGGGCACTGTGGTGGCGCCGCGACTGGTGGTCACGGCCGCGCACTGCCTGTGGAAGGACGACGGCACGCCGGCGCACGACCAGGCGGTGCTGAGGGTGCGCGTGGGCGACGCCACGCTGGGGGGCGCCGTGGGCACCTCGGCGGCTGTGACCGCCATCGCCCGTCCGCCGGCGGCCGAGCCGCCGTTCCGGCCCGACATCGCGGTGATCACCGTGGACCAGGACCTTCCCGTCACGCCCATCCCCGTCTCGGGCGACTCGCGGTGGGCGCTTCGGGCCGGGGCCCCCGCGTGGAGCGCCGGCTGGGGGCTGCTGTGGGAGGAAGGGGCATCGCCCGAGACCCTGCAGGACGTGAAGCTGCGCACGCTGGCACCCGGCATGTGCAAGACGCTCGTGAACGCCACGGCGTTCGAGGTGTGCGCGGGCGAGCCCCTGATCGGGGGCACCGACTCGTGCCAGGGTGACTCCGGCGGGCCCCTCACCGGCTGGGGATACGACCGCCGCGAATACCTGGTGGGCGTGGTGTCCAACGGCTTCGGATGTGCCCGGGCGTTCCTGCCCGGCCTCTACACGCGCACCGACTTCGCGCCCGTGGCCACGTGGCTCGAGAGCCAGGGCGTGCCCGTGGCGCGCGACACCGGGGGCTCGGCCGGACCGTCCACCAAGCCGGTGGTGCGGATATTCGGGGGCACGGTGCGCGTGGGGGCGCCGCTGCGGGTGTCGTACACCGTGCGCGCCGCCACCGGCCGCACGGTGGAGGAGATCATCATCATGAAGGACGGCGTTCCCCTCGACTTCGAGACCACGCGCCTCAGCCGCTCGCGCCCGGGCCAGAGGTACTACCTGGAGCTCGAGCGACGCACGCCGGCGGCGTTCCGCGGCAGGGTGGGCGCCTGCGTGGTGTCGGTGGATGAGTTCGGCAACACCTCGGTGAGGCGCTGCGCGGTGCTGAGGGTGGTGTAGGCGCGGCAAGGCCGGGGTGGTGGCCGAGAGCAGCCGGCGCGTGGTGGTGAAGTAGGCCACGGGCCCACCCCCCGGGCCTACCTGGCCCGCGTTGCGCCCCGCGTGGCCCGGGCGCGCACCCACCCCGACTCATTGCCCGCCCGGTCCACCACGCGCACCAGGGGCCGCCGGCCCTTCACGCGCACGGTGGCGCGGGCGACGTAGGGCACGGTGGTAACCGGGCGGCCCGGGCCGGCAGTTACCTGCAGCGAGTCGAGGCCGGACAGGGCGTCGCGTGCCCGGGTGGTGAGCCTGAGGCCCTTGGATATTTGCTGGGCTGTGGCGGCGTCCACCACCGGGGCGGTGGTGTCGAGGATGATGTCGTCGGTGTAGGTCTCGCGGGCGTCGATGCCGCGGCCGCGGAAGCGCACGTACACCACGTGGGGCAGCCGGGCGTCAGGGTCGACCTCGAGGGTGATGACGGCCTCGGGCGCCACCGGGCGCCAGTCGGCCCCCTTGAAGCCGCCGTCGGTGGCGATCCTCATTCCGGTGGCGCCATCGGGCCAGGCGATGGCCAGCTGCACGCGCGGGGTGCGGGTGAAGCGCGCGCCGTCATCGATGCTCACGCCGGGTGAGTCGGCCAGCGCCGCCGGGCGCACGTCGAGCGCCATCCCGGCCGTGGCCTCTCCCCCACCAGCTGCGGTGGCGCGCACGCGCACCGTGGCATCGGCGTCGGGCGTGATGGTCACCGTCGGCGTGGAGCCGGTGTCGGCATCGAAGGTGCCGTCGCCATCGGTGTCCCAGGCATACGCGATGGCCCCGCCGTTGTCGGTGGACGCCGCCGCGCGAAGGGCGACGGCCCGGCCGCGGATCACGAACGCAGGAGGGGCCACGAAGGCCACGCGGGGGGTGTCGCGCACATCGCGGGGCGGCGCGGAGCTCTGCGCGGCGTTGCCCACGCGGTCGACGGCGCGCACCTGCACGTCGTGCGGGCCGTCGGGCAGCAGGGTCGCGGGCAGGGTCACCTCGCACTGCGCTCCGCACGCTCCCGCGCCCAGGTCGGCCTGCACCACGCCGTCCACCAGCACCTCATACCGCGCCAGCCCGGCGCCGCGGTCGCCCACGGGCGTCCATCGCACCGGGGCGGTGGATTCCACGGGGCCATCCGGGGCCTGCACCTGCGGGGCGCCGGGCGGGGTGAGGTCCACGCTGAAGCCGGCGGTCTTGCGTTCCTGGCCATAGCTGCAGATGCGCCCCGAGCACGTGACCACCGTGCGCATGTCCACGCGCACCGTGTACGCACCCTCGGTGAGGTTGCTCCACGAGCGGGTGACGTCGCCGCCCGGGGTGAACCAGCCCGCGAACCAGGCGAGCCGCGCTCCCTTGAGCAATGCGTCGCTGGCCTGCCCCGCCCACGACGGGCGGGTCCAGGTGGCCTCGGCGCCGTCGGGGCCGGTCCATGTGGTTCCGCCCGACTGCGCGGAGCGGCCGATGGTGATCGACCAGTCAGACGACTGGCCGAACGCGACCGGTGCCGCGGCGGCAATGGTGATGAGGCCAGCCGCGGTGATCGCGGTGGCGCGGCCTCGTGCGTGCATGGTGCTCTCCTCCGTGCGTTGTGGCACCGGGAGGGTCTGACGAACGTGCCCACGGACTTACGCACGACCTGTGCAGCGGGGGCGCGGTGGTGCGCGAGATCGCGCCCCGCGTTGGCGCTCCTAGCGCCGGCGCGTTGCCGTGATGGTGCGGGTGGTGCTCACCGCGGCGCCGGCCGACGGGGTGAAGGTGGTGACCACCCGCAACTTCAGCGCGCCCTTGCGCAGGGCCGCGCGACCACGGGTGCCGAGATTGCACGCGATGGGCGCGGTGCCGGCGGCGCTGACCACGCGGGTCACGCGGCAGCGGGTGATGCGCTTGCTCCCTCGGGCCGTGCTGGCCACCTGCAGGATGCTGCCCGCACCCGACACCGCCACCCTGCTGGTGATGCGCACGCGCGTCGGGGTGATGATCACCTTGGGGCCCGCCACGCGCACCGTGGCAGCTGCGGGCGATGGGCTGGAGGTCGGCGTCAGGGTGGAAGACGGAATCGGGGTCGGGAAGGGCACGGCCTCCGGCGCCACAGGCGTAACGGGGCCGGAGGGCGCGGAGGCAGCCGTCTGCCAGGCGTTCAGCACCGCCTTCGCCGTGAACGTGTAGGCGGTGCCGTTGGTGAGGCCCGTCACCTGGCACGAGGTGGCGGGCACGGTCACGGTGCAGGTGCGCGAGGGGTCCTCCACCGCGGTCACGGTGTACGAGGTGGGCACGCCGTAGCGCTTGTCCGCCGGATTGGCGGGCACCGTCACCGTGGCGGCGGCCGTGCTCGCGACGGCAGTGGGGGCCGACGGTGCGGCGGGGGGCGCCGGGGCGATCTCGCCGGCGGTGCCGGTGATCTTGATCACGTTGTTGCCGCTGTAGTTGGCCACGTACAGGCGGCCGTCGGCGTCGATGGTGATGTCCTGCGGGGCGTTGAGCGGAGCGCCGCTTGCCAAGGTGGATGCCACGCCGCCCGCCGTGACCTTGGTGACGCTCGCGTTACCCACGTTGGCCGTGTAGATGTTGCCCGCTGAGTCGAGCACGAGCCCCTGGGGGTTGACCGCGCCCGCGAGGGTGACGTGGGTCACCGATCCCGCCGGGCTGACCTGGCTCACGGTGTCAGGACCCTCATTGGTCGTGTACACGTTGCCGGCCCAATCGGTGGTCACGGACTCCGGGTCGGCGCCCGCGCCCAGGCTCACGGGCCAAGGGGCACCCGCGGGCGTGCCCAGTGAGGTGAACTTCGACACCGAATCGCCGATGACGTTCGCCGTGAAGAGGTTGCCCACAAGGTCGAGGGCCACGTCTTGGGGGTTGCCGCCCGTGGCGGCCGTGGCGAAGGGGTTGGTCACAGCGCCGGCGGCGCTGATGCGGGTGATGGAGTGGCCGTTCACGCCATTCAGGTTGGCGGTGTACGCATTTCCCGCCGCATCCACAGTCAGGCCCAGCGGGCCGGGCTGGGTGGTGAATGTGCCCACAACCGCCCCGGCGGGGCTCACCTTGCTCACGTTGTCCGAGTTGGAGTTGCTGGCGTACACGTTGCCGGACGGATCGATGCCGATGCCCCATGGTCCGTTACCCACCGTCACCGGCCACGGGGCGGCCGCCGCCCCGCCGGCGACGAGGATCTTGCTCACCGAGTTGGAAGCCCAGTTCGTGGTGTAGGCATTGCCCTGGGCATCGAGGGCCACGGAGGTGGGGTTCGTGCCGGTGCTGCCCAGCGACGACACCACCACGGCGCCGTTCGCCGCCCCCGCGAGGACGAGGGCGCCGGATACGGCGACTGCGAGGCAGGCAGACGGCTTCATAGGGGCTGCCCCGTCACCACCTCAGGCCCGGGAGCGGGGGCTGCATGGCCGCGGACAGCATCGCCACGCGCGGAAAGCAGCTGGCCCACTCGTTGGTGACCACCCCGGGCGAGCAGGTGACATCCGTGCCGGTCGATCCCACGCCCCAGGCCGAGGGGAACCCGACCGCCCCCGCACTCGGGTTCATCATCACCCCGAAGTGCGCCCAGGCACCGGTGAAGTTGGCGCCCGCCATGTTGGTGTTGCTCATGTCCACGCCCCCGCGCAGCGCGGCGTTGGTGAAGTTGGCGTTCACGAAGCTCGCGCTGGGGAAGGAGCCGCCCTGGAATCTGGCTCCGGTCAGGTTGGCCCCGGCGAAGCTGGCGTTCTGCCCGTTGGCGTAGACGAAGGTGGCGTCGGTGAGGTTGACATCGCTGAAGTTGGCCCACGAGATGTCAGTGTAGGGCGAGATGGTGGCGCCCGTGAGGTCGGCGCCGCGGAAGTCGGCGCCCCACCAGCCGCCGCCGGTGTACGGGTTGCCCGAGAGCGTGACGCCCGGCCCCACGAACTGGCCGTTGGTGATGATCCAGCCCGTGGGCAGCTGCTGCGGGTAGGTGTCGGGGCTGCCCTGGATTCCCGAGAGGTTCGCGCCGGCCATGAACCCGCAGCCGAAGTCGGTGCCGGCCACGGTGGCGCCCTTCCAGGTGGTGTCGTCGAGGTTGGCCCCGATGAAGTTCGACCCGCTGAGGTTGGCATTGGTGAAGTTGGCGCCCTGGGCGTCGGCCATGGTGTAGTCGGCGCTGGCGAGGTTGCCCCCGGTGAAGTTGGCGCCCTCCATGTAGTACTGAAGGTTCATGGGGCTGGAGTACGGGCAGCCGGACGCCGCGCCATTGGCCCGCTGGCCGGCGCCGGGGCCGCGGAAGCGGCTGCCGCGGAGGTCGGCCTTGGTGAAGTCGGCCCGGCGCAGGATGGCCCCGCGCAGGTCGGCATTGCGCATGCGCACACCGCGCAGCTTGGCCCCGGTGAGGTCGGCGCCGCGCAGGTCGGCCCGGTGCAGGGTGGCCCGGCGGAGGTCGGTGCCGCGAAGGTTCTTGCCGCGCAGGTTCTTGCCGCGAAGGTCGTGGCCGCGCAGGTCGTGCCCGGCGCACGAGGCGCCCGGGGACGCCGTGCACTTCGGCGGCTCCGTGAGGCCCGCGAATGCGGGTGAGGCGAGCAGGGTGGTGGGGGCCAGCGCGGCGGCACCGGCGACGAGGATTCGGAGGGAGATCATGGCGGGCAGGCTAGCCCGCGGGGCGGTCCCCCACCACGCATGCGGGTCTAGGCATCTCGCATGCGCCCCCGCGCTGCACTCATCCTCGCGGTTCCCCTCACCCTGTTGGCCGGCGTCGTTGCGGTGGCGGCCGAGTGGAGCCTGCCGGCGGTCACCCTGTCGCAGGAGGGGATGCCCGCCGTGACGCCGACCGTGGTGGTCGATGGCGCGGGCGTGGCCACGGCCCTGTGGGAGCCCGACATCGGAGGAGGCGTGGAGGGGCCCATTCGGTCATCGCGCCTCACGAACGGCGAATGGGGTGCACCGGCAAACGCCTCTGCCCGCGGCAGCCTGGTAACCGCCCCGTCGGCTGCGGTCAATGCGTCGGGCATCGTGACGGCGGCGTGGGCGCGTCTGGAGGGATCTGAGCGAATCCTGCAGGCCGCCCGGTTCGCGAATGGTGCATGGGGGCCAACCGCAGACATCGCCACCGCCAACACCAGCGGTGGCGCCGCCTATCCGCAGGCCGCGGTCGACGGCTCGGGCATGGTGACGGCGGTGTGGATGGCGTGGAGTCGCTGCCGCTGCCGGTCGCCTAGTGCCAGCTGGTGCCGGTGAGCGGCGCGCCGTGGCACGGGAAGCCTCCGGGGAGAAGCGGGCGACGCGCACATTGCTATCAGCGGCGCGGACCCCCCGAGTCGGGTTTCCTTATCCCGACCCGCGGGGCCCGGCCGGCGATTGCCTGGGGCTACTCGTGCCCGCCCGACATCATGGCGGCGTAGTCGGCCTCGAGCTGCTCGCGCTGCAGGCTCTTCACCTCGCGGTGCATCTTCTTGATGGCGCGCGAGAAGGCCTTGTCGATGGCCTTGTCCAGCTGCCAGTCACCGACCACCAGAAGGGCGACCTCGCCCGGCTCGAGGTACTCACCCAGCTCCTTGACGTCCTTACGGGACATCCCCTTGAGGAAGTGGCCGCCGAGGCCGCCTGCGAGCGCGCCGACCCCGGCGCTGGCGAGGATTGACGGCGGGAACAGGATGCCCACCACGGCACCCAGCGCGGCGCCGCCCCATGCGCCCTTGCGCGTGGCGGTCTCATCCTTGTTCACGTGGATCTTGCCGTGGTCGTCACGACGGATCACGGCGGCGTCGAAGCTGCCGATCACCTTGGCTGCGTGGAGTTCCTTCACAACGTCGTAGTCGGCCTGGGCATCGGCCTCGTCGCCATAGACGGCGAGGAAGATGAATGTGCTGTCGTCATCGGCCATGTGTGGCCTCCTTGTGCGTTCTACCTGCGGAACTGCGCAAACGACTTTAGTAGCAGCCGGGCGGCCACCCGGGCCGGGTTTCCCCACCGCTGCTCGGGCCGCCCTCCACCCGCAGGGCTACCTCGCTACCTGATGCGGAAGGCCTTGGACGTGTAGGTCAGCAGCTCGGTGCCCTTCCACCCCCCGGCCATCACCGACCACGCGCCGATGGGCAGCGAGATCGTGCAGCGCTGGCGGCGCACCATGCGGGGCTGCTTGCCCTTCTTCGTGGTGGCCGCCTCCACCCTCACGGCCACGCAGCGGCCCGAGCGCGTGTTGGCATCCGGTCGGTAGGCATTGGGCCCCGACGTGAGCAGTGCCGTCATGCGGTAGCCGCTGACGCCGACCCTGGGGGTGACGAGGGCCGTGACCGTGGCCTTCTTGCGCTTGGTCTTGGTGCGCGACCACGTGACCGTGAGCTTCGGCAGGGAAGCCACCTGGACGGCGGCCGCGGTGGATGCCTGCGAGGGGCCGTTGAGGCTGGTGGCGGTGACCGACGCGATGAGGAACTTGCCCACGTCGTCGCGGGTCACGGTGTAGGTGCTGGCTCTCTGCCCGCTGATGCCGGAGCACCCGGCGCCGGCGGCCGAGGAGCACCGCTGCCATGAGTACGCGTAGCCGGTGGGCACGTGGTTCCAGGTGCCGTTGGACACCGTGAGCACCTGGCCCACCTTCGGGGTGCCTGACACCACGGGGGCGGCCGTGCTGGACGGGGTGACACCCGTGAGCACCCGACCCACCTTGCTCCCGGGCCCGTCGACAAACCAGATGTTGCCGTCGGGACCACTGGCGATGGCCCCGGCCTCTGCGCCTGCGCGCGGGATGACGTATTCGGTGATCGTACCCTGGGTGCTGATGCGCCCCACGCGGCCGGCGCCGGTCCCGAACCACAGCGCGCCGTCGGCGCCCGCGGTGAGCCCCACCCGAATGCCGAACGCCGTGGGGTTGGCGTAGGTCGTGGTCACGCCGCCGGTGGTGACGCGCGCGATCTGGTTGGCGTCGCGCAGCACCACCCACAGGTTTGAGTCGGGACCGGCGGCGATGGCAGTGGGTCGTGCTGCTGCCGTGAGATCGGCGACCGTCGAGGTGACACCCGTCGTCGTGGTTCGCGCCACGGGGCCGGCGGTGTCCACGGACCAGAGGGCGTTCTGAGGTCCAGCGACGACGGACTCCACAAAAATGCCGCCCAACGGGAAGTCCGTGACCGCGCCGGCCATCGTGGACCTACTGATGGACGTGCCGTTGGCGAACCACATGTTTCCGTCGGGGCCCGAGGTGATGGGCATGGGACCTGCCGCACCAGGCAGCGAGGCCACGTCGGTGACCACGCCCTGGGTGGTGGCGCGTGCGAGCAGTGGCACCGGCGCAAATCGCTGCGTGAACCACATGTTCCCGTCGGGGCCCGCGGCGATGGCCTCCGTCCCGGCGTTGGGCGTGATGCCTGCGGTAAGTTGCGAGTACGAGCCAGCGGGCGTGACCCTGCCGATCGCGCTCGCGCCAATGCCGGGGCCGAGGTCGGTGTACTGGGCAATCCACAGGTTGCCGTCCGGCCCGTTCGCGATGGCCATGGGACGTGGCCCGCCCACGTCGAACTCAGTGATATCGCCCACCGCAGCAGAGCCGGCCGTGGGGATGGTGAGGGCGCTCGCGAGGGCGAGGGCCAAGGCGTGGCGGCGCACGGGCATGAGTCAGCAGTACTCCCCGGCGCTGTTGGATCCTCCCGAGATGGTCGACTCATGCCGCATCGCGGTCAGGCACGCTGAGGTCATGACGACGCCTGCCCGCTCGATGCTTCTGACCGCCACGGTCCTTGCCAGCGCGGTGGCTGGCACTGCATCCGCCGTCCCCTCCCCATCGCGGCCTACTCGCTGGCCTCGCCCACCTCAGTGGCGCAGTCGGGCCTGGTGGCGCGCGCGGTGGTTCCCGCCGGGTCGTCGTGCCCATCGCTGGTGGTGGACGGCCGAGCGTTCGCCATTTCGTGGCGCAAGCCAGCGCCCAACACCGGCAATGCCTTCGCGTCGGTGATGGTGTGCAACCGGGTGGTGCCGCCGGGCGCGCTGGCGGCATCGGCGGGCGGCCTGCCCATCCCCGCCGCCATGCCCGCGGCGGTACAGCGCATCGGCATCTTTGACGACAGCGGCTGCCGCGTGCTCACCGGGGATGTCACGCAGGATTGCTCCGACGACCGCGCGCGGCCGCTCGCACGCATCTCGCAGCGGGTGGCCGCTTCACGCCCCGACGTGGTGCTGGTGCCGGGCGACTTCTTCTACCGCGAGAGCGCCTGCCCGCCCACCACGCAAGCACTGTGCGCCAGCGCCGGGGCCCGGCGGCACGCTCACCGCACCCGAGGTGGCCACCGCGCCCTACCCCACGCCCACCAGCAGCCGGACCCTCGCCGAATTCGGCTACGCCGTGGCGCAGCCCGGGCGCCGGCAGGGGCGCTGGGCCATTCGCCTTCGCGACATGGACGGCCGCATGCAGGCGGCCTGCGGCCTGGCTGCCACCACGCTCGCCTGCACGCCGCAGTAGCCGTCAGCATGCACCACGGACCTGTCGGGCCGGTAGCCTGACCTCGTCAGCAATCGCAGGGAGAGCGATCGATGGGCGAGTCAGAGCGCAAGCCGGTTCCGGGGGGCCTGAGCACCAGCCTCGGAAGGGCCGCCGTGGCCGACCCCGCAGCCAACCCGTGGGGGGCCCTCGTGGTGGGGCTCGGTGGCACGCAGGCCGAGGGCGTGGAGGCCATGTGCTGGTTCGCCGATGGGAACGCGCTCGTGAGCGCGCTGGCCATGGAGATCCCGCTCTGGAACGTGAACCCGGCCGATGCGGAGGACGCCCATCGGGCGCGCGAGCTGGCCAGCATGGGCCAGCGCATCGTGGCGGGAGGCGGCGCCGGCGAGGAGACCTTCGCCTACTCGGCCCCCGCCGTGAAGCACCTGCTGCAGCAGGACGCCGACGTCCGGTGGCTGGGCAAGCTGGACGACCTCATGACCGGCGAGGATGCCCTGGCCGTGGAGCTGCGGGCGGCATTCACCTCGGACGACGGCGCGGATCCCGTTGCCGAGCCCGAGCGCGGGGACTTCATCACCTTCGTTCGCGAGCGCTACTCGTAGAGGGAGGGTGGTGCTGGACACCCTGCGCGCCCCGCATGCCCCGGGCCCGCGCGGGGGTCAGCCCACGAACCTCTGGAGCTCGGCCGCCACGATGAGCGTGGCGGCCTCGGTGGGGGTGAGCCCCTCCCCTGCCGCGAACGCCAGGATGCTGTCGGCAGTGATGGTGACGGGCAGCCCGCCCACCACGCCGGCGATGGCCTGGCGGCCGGGGTCCCACGCGATGGTGGAGAGCTCCTCCGGTATCGCCGCGGCGGCGATGTCATCCCAGAATCCCGGGGCCACGGCGATGATCGCCGTGACGCGGTCGATGACGTCCCCGGCGTAGTCCCACTCGCGCCACCAGCCGCCGCGCGAGGGGTGCACCCGCACGGCCTCCGACGCATCAAGCGGCCCGCGGTGGAGGTCGGGCGCGGCGGTCTCGCCCTTGGGCGCCTGCACGACGGCCACGGCGCACCCCGGGGCGATGATCTCCCAGCACGTGCTGCCGGGGTCGTCTTTGGCCTGGCGAAAGGCCCGGCGCCAGGCATCGCGCGCGCTGGGCCAACGGCCCCAGTCCCTGGCGATGGCCTCGCCATCGGCGTGGTGGCCGATCGCCACGCCGGCCCCCACGTCCGGCAGCCCTGCGCCCACTCGCGGCAGCAGCGCGGCCACGCCCGTGGCGCTCACCGCCAGGGTGGGCAGCGCGCGCTCGTCGGGCGTGATGGTGATGAAGGTACGCTCGGGGTCGGGGTCGCGGCTGGGCAGCGCCTGCGTACCGTTCTCGTGGATCTCCTCGATGAGCGCGTAGGGATCGCCGTCCAGCGGGAACGCCGCCTCGCCGCACGGGTGGATGTCGCCGGGGATGTCGGTGAGGTGCATCCACACCACGCCCCCCACGGCGAGGCCCTGCTCGGTGTGCAGGATCACGCGTGCGGGCGGACGACCAACACGGATGATGCCGCCTTGTGGGCCACGCGCTCCGACACGCTGCCGAGCGCCTTGGCGCCCTTCAGCCCGCGCGCGCCAAGCACGATGAGGTCCACGCCCTCGCCCACCTTGGCGATGGCGTCGTGCGCGCGGCCGCGCAGCTGCTCCACGGGGATATCCCCGAGTGGGCCCGGTGCCACGGCGCCCTCGGGCACCCGCCCGGCCGTGACCACCCGCATCTGCGGGCGGCGACCTGCGGCCACCTCGATCTGCCGCGCGACTTCCAGCGCGTGGAGCGACGGCTCCGAGCCATCCACGGCCACGGCGATGGACCGCGGAAAGTCATCCTCATCAAATGGCGGTCGCGCCACCAGCACCGAGCTCTGGGCGTGGCGGATCATGTCGGTGGCGGTGCTCGAGAGCACCAGGCCGCTTACGCGACCTCCGCCGTGGCTTCCCAGCACCAGCACGCGGGTATCGCGCGAGGCCTCGATGAGCACGTCGTGCGTGGCGCCCTCGATCACCTCGCCGGTCACGTCCACGCCGTCGGGCACCTGCCTGCGACCGTCGGCCACCGCCTCGGCGGCGCGCTCGAGCAGGCGATCCTTGGCCAGGTGCTCACCGCCGCTTTTCACGACATCCTCTGCCGCCACCAGGCGCTGACCAGCCCAGGTGTTCATGGCGGCGAAGTACGGGTCGGCAACGGCGATGAGGCGCACAGAGCCCCCGGGGCTCACCAGACGTCCGGCCTGGCGCGCGGCCTCGAAGCCCGCGCGAGTGCCATCGATCGCTGCGGTGATTCGGCTGAGTGGCATGGGCGCATGATGCCGCGCATCACGCGGCACGGCCCGGTGATCCGACCCGGCTACGCGGCCCGGCGCACCCCGATCAGGTAGGCGCGTCCGCTGCTTGGCGAGAGCCAGACCTCAGTGCGGGCAGCACTGGTGCGATCACCATTGGTGCAGTAGGTGTAGCGCCCACCCTGGTCGACGCAGATGAGGCCGGGGATCGCCTGTTCCAGCTGGGCGCGGGCAGACCCCACGCCCACGCCCTCGGCCGTGCGGTAACGGGTGCTGCGGCTCTGGATGCTGACCACCGAACTGCCCTTCACGCGCACGACGAGGCGCGGGCACCAGGCACCGTTCGGTGGGCACTTCCGCTTGATGCGGCCAAAGGACATCGTGTGCTGCTCCACCGATCCCACGCGGCGCACGACGTCTCGCCGGGGCTGGCCGAGGGCGCCTGTCACCTGATCCATCGTCTGGCCCAGGCGCACCGGGCCGATCTGCTCGTTGGGGATGAACGGCTCCACCGCCATGGCCGGCGAGGCGGCGAGTGCCGCGGCGCCTGCGAGGGCGGAGAGCGCGATGAGGATGCGATGAGTCATGGCCGTGGGTTCCTCCTGGTTGTGATCAGCCTGCGGGACGGGTGACGGTAACCGCGTTCGCTCCAGCGATGCGGGCCGAGATGGCGATGGTTCCCGTCACGACGCCGGCGGGGGCGAGCGTGAGGGTGATCACCCGGCGGCCGGCGCCGGTGGCGACGAAGGCCTGCTTGCCGATCACCCGGCCGCTCGCGGTGCGCGCAACCACGACCACGCGCCCGGCCCGCCGGGTGGTGACCACCACCCGGTTGGCGCCCGCGCGCAGCGCGGATGGTGCCGACATCGTGACGGGGTTGGCTCCCACTAGGCGCAGGGAGTCCAAGTCGAAGCCCGGATCGAGGCCCGGCCGGCGCGCCGTGGCCGACACGCCCACGAGGCCGCGGCGCGCGCCGGAGTTGAGCGGCACGCTCACCCAGCGCACGCCAGCCTTGGCGAAGCGCACTACCTGGCGGCCGATCACCCTGGAGCGCTTCGCGCGCTCGGCGTCGCGGAAGTCGCGCCTCAGCACCACCACCACGCGCGACGCCTGGAACGTGCGCACGCGCACGCGCACCGGGCCTGCCACCGGGGCGGTCTTCCTCACCAGCAGGCCCACGCGGGCCACGGCCCTACGGGCCGGCAGGGCGACGCGCTGGCCGGTGTCCACGCCGGCGGTGGGAGCCCCCGGCGCGGCGATGGCGCCCTCCATGCCATTGACCACCGGGGCCAGGCCCCCATCGGGGGCGGGCTGGATGTCGATGCCGCCGGGGCCCGGGGGCGGCGGCGGAGGCACGGCACCCAGTTGATCGGGGCGCTCGTATGCGCCGATGTCCGGGGCGGGGTTGCGCAGGTTGTTGCCCGCGCGCGGGCGGGCTTCCGGCGCGGCGTCGCCGTCAGGCGGCATCGACAGCGACTGCGGGTAGACATCGGCGACCATTGCCGAGAACTGGTCGGAGGCACGATCGATCAGGGAAGACCCGGCCGCGGGCATCATGCCGCCCGGCCAATCACGGCCTGCGAGGCCGCCCTCCACACCCGGGTCGCCAGTGTGGATCAGGGTGCTAGATACGTCGCAACAACCAAAACCCATCAGGAGGTTCCGGCCCAACGGGCCGGGCACCGGGGCCACGTAGGTGTTGTGGATTACGCCGCCCGTGCCGCCGGGGAGATCGATGTGGCTGATGGCACCAGGGCAGCCCGGGGCCGGCACGCGAAGCAGCGACCCCGCGAGCAGAAAGTATGCCTCGATGCCCGGCGCTCTCGCCGGGAACACCGCGAGGGCCGGCATGCACGAGCGTTGCCAGATGCTCGAGAGAACAATGCGAGGCCTGTTTTGGTTTTGCACAACGCCGCCGGGCTCCTCGCGCACCTCCACGGCGTAGGTGTTCTGGCCCTGCGGCGTGGTGATGGCCGTGTTGTAGATGCCCGGACTTCCTCCCCACGATGCAAGGCCGCCGGCCAGAACCGTGGCGTTCACAGTCGGCGCCGCCAAACTGCCGACGACACGGGAGGCCACCGCCAGGCGCCCGCCCGACACGGTGGAGAACTGGATCAGGCCCGTACCCGTCGCGACCATGGCCGTGGGGTGCCCGCTGGCGACTACCAGCGAACTGCCTACGTAGGTGCCGTCGGTGCGCAGGCTCACCGTGGGGGCATCGGCACGAAGGCGCGTTATGGTGGCGCCATGCAGTTGGACCCACGGACCGGTGGCCGACACCCAGGTGCCCGGGGCCGTGCCCGTGATGCCGAGATCTGACAGGCCGGCCCCGCCGCCGAAGACCAGCCTGCCCTGGCCGGTCAGGTTCACCAGCGCCTGCACGCCCCCCGGACCGACCATTTGCACCGCGCCGCGGAACTGCACGAGCCGCGTCACGTCGTGGCGCCCGGGGCGGAGGTACACGAACACCCCCCGGCCCGGCGGGGCGGCGTTCTCGAGCACCGCGGCGCGCGCGATGGTGCGGCAGCCCAGCCGCAGGTCCCATTGGTTGTCCACCACCTCCAGGCCGCAGCGGGCGTCGTCGCCCGCCACCGGGTCCACGAGCACCGACAGGCGTTCCCCCGCGCCGCCGGCGAGCGCGAGGGTGGGCATCGTCAGCACGGTGGCGGCGACGAGCGATATGCGAGTGGCGGGGCTCACGGAGGACCTCCGTCCGTCACCTTACTCCGCGCGCGCCGTGGGGCAAGCGCGCCGGGGCGCGGTGCCAGCGCGCCCCGGAGAGCACCACCGCGCCACCTGCTGCATCACGTCATAGGAACGCGAGCACGGCGGTGATATCCCCATCGTCATCGGCGCGCACGAACAGCCACCACCGATAGAAGTCGTCCCGGGCATCGGAGGTGATGCCCACGCCGCGCTCGGCGCTGTCGGCAGGCGTGAGGCGGAACACCGCATCGGTCACCGCCGCGGGGTCGAGGGCGTCGGCACCGAAGCCGATGAGGGCCGTGCGCACGGCGTCCGGGGCGCTGCCCTCTCCCCCCTCGTACCGGGCACCGCAGCCCGGGCAGGCGCCGGGTGCGATGTCGTCGGCACCCTCCACCACCACCGCTCCGCACAGCGGGCAGTCGAGCCGCGCGCTCACCGGGTGACGATGGGGATGATGAGCGATGACAGCACGATCACGCCGGCGGTGATGGTCATCCACGGCGTACCGCGGTCGCGCGCGAGGCGGTGCACCCCGTAGTAGGCCACCACCGTCGCCACGCCCGCGGCAATCACCGTGATGAATGAGATGGTGATGCTGAAGTCGCGCGACACCGCCACGCCCGCCAGCACGGTGGACAGCAGGGCGCCGAGCGCCACCGAATCGAGCCCGCCCGCGTCGAAGTCGCGCAGGTTGTTGGCCTCCCAGGCCATCCACATGCCGGCGAAGATGAACCACACGGCCATGATCAACTGGGCCGTGGCGCGGATCTCGGCGGGGGTGCCGCGCCAGTCCACGAACAGCAGCACGGCCTCCACGATCTGCACGCCCGCAGCCACGGCCACGGCAGGCCACGCGATGCCGAGTAACTGCTTCTGCCCGGGGTTCATCTGCGCCGGGCCGGGGATCTCCATCTCGGGGTCCACGGGGTGGATGCGCCCGCTGGCGATGAGCCGGCCGCGCACCCAGATGCCGATGCCCATCACCGCGAGACCCGCGATGGCCCCGATGATGAACGACGTCAGCGCCACGCCGGCCGGGGTGCCACCCGCAACGCGCATGGCGTTGTAGATGACCACCCACCCGATGAGGATGGCCGACAGACTCCACGAGAGGAGGCGGCCGGGGGCCAGGCTCACGTGCGCTCCGCCTGACCGCCGTCCACCACCAGGCACTGGCCCGTGACGTATTCGGCGCTCACGAGGTAGAGCATGGCATCCACCACGTCGCCGGGTGTGCCCACGCGGCCGAGGATGGTCTCGGATGCCACGTTGGCCTCCACCTGGTCGCTCGATCCGTCGGGCATCAGCACGGGCCCGGGGACGATCGCGTTTGCGAGCACATGCGGCGCGTAGGCCTGGGCGAGGATGCGCGTGAGCATCACCAGCCCGGCCTTGCTCACCGAGTGCGGGGCGCGGTGGGGCCACGGGCGAAGGCCGGCGACGTCGCCGATGTTGACGATGCGGCCGAACCCGCGCTCGGCCATGGCACCGCCCAGCGCCTGCGACAAGAACATCGGCGCCGTGAGGTTGGTGGCCATGGCGCGCTCCCACATGGCGCGGTCCACCTGGTCGAACGGTGCGCTCTCCCAGGTGCTGGCCGAGTTGATGAGGATGTCCACGCCACCGAGCGCCTGCTCGGCCTCGGCCGCCAGCGCCTCGGCGGCACCCGGCTCGCCTAGGTCGGCCTGCAGCACCACGGCGTTCACCCCACGCTCGCGGCAGGCGGCGGCCAGGGCCACGGCGTCGTCTGCTGATGAGCGGTGGTGAATCGCCACATCCACCCCGCTCGCGGCCAGCGCCGACACCATCGCGGCGCCCACGCGGCGCGCGCCTCCGGTGACCAGGGCCCTCTTTCCGGCCGGGTCGATCATGCGGCGGCCTCCTGAGCATCCGCGCCGCCGTCCGCCCCGGCGATCCCCAGCATGCGGGCCATGCCGCGGGCGGCGCGGCCACGATGGCTGATCTCGGCCTTCTCGTCGCGGGTCATCTCGGCCAGCGTGCGCTGGTCGGAACGCGGCCGGAACACCGGGTCGTAACCAAAGCCATCCGCCCCGGCGGCCTCGCGCGTGATCTCGCCCGCCAGCACCCCGCTGCTGATGAGCACCGCGCCATCGGGGGCGATGCAGTAGAGCACGCAGGCGAAGGCCGCCCCGCGTTGGTGACTGTCACCAAGTTCGGTGAGCAGGAGGTTGCAGTTGTCGGCGTAGGTGGCATCGGGGCCGGCGTAGCGCGACGAATAGACGCCCGGGCGACCATCGAGCCCGTGCACGAACAGCCCCGAGTCATCGGCCACGACCCAGGCGTCGGCGGGGGCGTCGGGCCGCAGGGCCTCGGCCTTGATGCGCGCGTTCTGCACCAGCGTGGTGCCGGTCTCGTCAGGATCGAACCCGTCGGGCGCGGCGGTCACCTGCGTGCCGGCGAGCAGCGCTTCGAGCTCGCGCACCTTGTCCTTGTTGCCCGTGGCCAGCATCACGCGCACGGGCTACCCCGCGATCGCGGCGCGCTGCAGCACGGTGAGCTCAGCGCAGCCGGCCAGGGCCATGTCGAGCAGGCCGTCCACCACCGCGCGCTCAACGGGCGGGCCCTCGGCCGTGGCCTGCACCTCAACCAGCAGGCCCGATCCGGTGGCCACCACGTTCATGTCCACCTCGGCGCGGGAGTCCTCCACGTAGGGGAGGTCCAGCAGCGACTGGCCGTCCACCACGCCCACGCTCACGGCGGCGATGCTGTCGCGAAGCGGAAGCTCACCGATGAGGCCCTTCTCCACCAGGGTCTGCAGCGCCATCTCGAGCGCCACGTAGCCGCCGGTGATGCTGGCGCAGCGCGTTCCGCCGTCGGCCTGGATCACATCGCAGTCCACCCACACCGAGCGCTCGCCCAGCTTCTCGAGGTCCATCACGCTGCGCAGCGACCGGCCGATGAGGCGCTGGATCTCCGTGCTGCGCCCATCCACCTTGCCGCGCGATGCGTCGCGCTGCTTGCGGGTGTCGGTGCTGCCGGGGAGCATCCCGTACTCGGCGGTAACCCACCCCTTGCCGCTGCCGCGGCGCCAGCCCGGCACGTGCTCCTCCACCATGGCGGTGCAGATCACCCGCGTGGTGCCCGCGGCGATCAGCACGCTGCCAGTGGCACTCGTGATGAAGCCGGGCTCGATCCTGATGGGCCGGAGCTCGTCCGGCTGCCTTCCGTCTGCGCGCATCGGGGCAGGATAGCCATCGGGCGGGCGCCGGACCGCGCCCGGGCAGAGGGGTATCCAGCCGCGAGGCTGACGCGCATTCGCGGCCTCGGTAGCCTCAAGCTCCATGAGCGACTCCCCTGAGGCCCTCGCCGCACTGCTCCGCGACGCCCACCACGCCGTGGTGCTCACGGGCGCAGGCATCAGCACCGAGAGCGGCATCCCCGACTTCCGGTCGGCAGGCGGGCTGTGGGAAACGTACGACCCGATGAAGGTCGCGTCGATGCGCACCTTCATGGACGACCCGGCGCTCTTCTGGCGGTTCCACCGGCCGCGAATCGACATGCTGGGCGCGGTGGACCCCAACCCGGCGCACGAGGCCGTGGCCGAGCTGCAGCGGCGGGGAATCGTGAAGGCCGTCATCACCCAGAACATCGACCGGCTGCATTCGCGGGCCGGAGCGGTGGACGTGATCGAGGTGCATGGGTCGCTCGACGGCGGGCGGTGCATGCGGTGCAGCCACACCGTGAGTATGGATGAACTCTGCGCCCGGGCAGACGCGGCCAGTGACGGCGTGCCCCGGTGCAACTGCGGGTTCCAGATGAAGAGCGGCGTGGTGCTGTTCGGCGAGCAGATGCCCATGGAGGCCATCGAGGCGGCCTACGACGCCGCCGAGCGCGCGGACGTGATGCTGGTGATCGGATCGAGCCTGCAGGTGACCCCCGTGAGCCAGCTTCCGGGGGTGGTGCTGTCACGCGGCGGGCGCCTCGCGATACTCACCGAGAGCGAGACCGACTACGACGCGCGCTGCACGGTGAGGGTCCACGAGAAGGCCGGGCCCACCATGCAGGCGGTGGTGGCGGCCCTGGGCCCCGAGCCGCAGGTGTCAGGCACTTAACCGAAGGCCTTCGGTTAAGTGCCTGACACCGGGGTTCGCCAGCGGGCGGGCTACTGGCGCACGTACACGTGCACCAGGTCCATCTCGGTGCGCGTGGGGGGGCCCGTGATGAGGCCCTCGATGCTGTCCATGAAGGCGGCGAATGAGGCCAGGCTGTTGGCGTCGGCCCCGGCCTGCCAGTTGTCGAACACCCCGATGCCGCGGATGGTTCCGCTTGCTGCGTCGCCCGTGATGAGCGCGAACTCCTCCTCGGGCTGAGCCTGCACGAACGCATCGGCGAACGCGATGTACTTGTCCTTCACCTCGTCGTAGTGGCCGGGCTTGGCCTGGAGGGTGAACTCGATCACTGCGGGCATTGAGGCCTCCTGCGGTAGGTTTGACGGGTCGACTCTGCTGCATCGGTGACAGTCACGGCCCGCTCCGGTGACAGTCACCGAGGGGGCGTGGTGACTGTCACCGGGGGTCGCTAGGCCAGCCCCGGGGCGCTGTCGTCCATCGCGCGCACGCTCGGCGTGGCCAGCACCATCGCCACGTTGGCGAACACCGCGGCCACGGCCAGCCACATCATTCCCGACAGGCCGATGCCGGCGATGATGACACCTGCGATTCCGAAGCCGATGGGCTGGCACACCTGGCTGCCCAGCGCGCGGAATGAGCCCACGCGCGAACGGAGGTCGGGGGTCACCTGCCGGGTGATGGTGGTCTCGAGGAGGCTGCCCGAGATGATGATGACCGTGCCGCCCAGCCATGCGCATGCCGCGATGACCGCCGTGGGCGCCGGCACCGACAGCGCGATGAAGGTGCCCACGAACGGCATGGTCACCGCGTAGGCCAGCACAAGCGGTCGGCGCGGGGTGAGGCGCGCCACGATGAGCCCGCCGGTCACGAACCCCAGCCCGAACGCCGACACGATCGCGGCGTACGAGGCGGCGCCGTCCAGGTACTCCTCGGCGATCAGCGGCCCGGCCACGAAGATCGCCGGCATCACGAGCAGCGCGTAGAACGACTCGCCCAGCACCACCACCACGAGCCATGTGCGCCGACGGAAGGCGTCCCAGCCGTCGCGCAGGTCATGCAGGAACGACCGTCCGCGCTCAGCCATGGCCACCACGCGGAAGCGCGCGAAGCTGAGCAGCACGATCGCCACCGCGAAGGTAACGGCGTCGAGCGCGATCGCGCCGGCGGGCGAGATGAGCGCCACCGCGGTGCCCCCGAGGATTCCCCCGGCCAGCATCCCCACCGCGGGGGTCATGGCGATGAGCCCATAAGCCTCCTGCAGGCGCCCGGGCGACACCGACTGCGGGAGGATTCCCGAGAGCGCCGGGCGGAAGAACGCCTCCGCCGTGCCGTACACGAACGTGATTGCCACGATGGCCGGCACGCCTCCCACCCCGAGCAGCAGGATGGCGGTGAACGTGGCCTGGCACCCTGCGCGCACGGCGTCGCTGGAGATCATCACGGTACGGCGCGACATGCGGTCGGCCCACACGCCGCCGATGAGCAGGAACAGCACCAGGGGCACCGCGCGGGCACCCAGCACAAGGCCGATGTCGCCGGCGCCACCGCCAAGGGCGATGATGGCGAAGGGCACGGCCACCGACGCCACGGCGTCGCCCACGGCACTCAACAGCTGCGAGCTGAACAAAAGCCGGAACGATTGCTCGCGCAGGCATCCGACGCCGGGGAGCGCGAGGACCGACATCACCACCACCCCAGCCCGCGCGCCCTGTCAAGCGACGCGCGGGCCGGGCGGCGGCGCAACCGTCAGACCAAGGACGGGCGGGCGGCCTCAAGCACCTTTCGGTTGGAAAGGAGCAGGAAGCCGAAGCCGACCTTGGCGACCAGGTCGATGATGGTGAAGGCCGCGACCTCACCGGTGATGCTGATGACGTTAAAGCCCTCGGTGCCGAGTAGCCAGAGGATCGGATAGATCGTCCAGACGACAGCGAGCAACACGGCCAACTGGGTGAACTTGGCCTTCACCTCGGGGGCGCGCTCGTTGGCGGCCTTCAGGACCTCCGACAGCAGCACCCAGAGCAGCCAGACGAAGACGAGGGCACTGACGATGAACCAGATGTAGCGGAGGTTGCTGGAGGTGACTCCCGCGAAGAATCCCGTAGTGATCATCATGACGTCAAGACCCAGGAGCCAGACAATGGCCTCCTTTGTGGCCCCGGCGAGCAGCGCCAGGTCAAGCAGCAACAGGGGCGTGGTGAAGAACCAGTCCACGTAGCGCGCCCAGTAGAAGGGCTCGGCCATCGACTGGCCCTCGCGCGCGATCGGGAACCAGCCCTGCTTGAGGGCCATCGCCAGATAGGCAATGCCCGCGATGCCGACGATGAAGAAGGTGATGGTCTGAAACCACCGGTGGCCCGGCCTCTCACGGGCCGCCATGAACAAAAAGGCAAGGGCGCCGAGCGCCATGCCGATGGTGCCGATCCAGAGCCAGACCTGGACGGCATCTGAGGGCTCAACCATGGGAAACCTCGAGTTCGATGAGTGCGGGTGGAATGAAAATCATGAGGTACGAAGGAGAGATGTAGTCGTTTTGTCCACTTTTTACAGGTTCTGTCCACAAACTCGCGGGAGAACCGTCGTTTGCAAGCCGATCCTGACTCATGTGTCACCTGTGGATAACCCGAACGCCGCGCGGATCAGGCCACGTTCGCCAGCCACGCGGCCGCCATGTCGGACACCACGTCCCTGCTCCCGGTGCACATGTTATCGGCCTGCGTCACCACGTGAAGCAGCAGGTCGTCGTTGCCCGCCCGCAGGATCGCGATGGCCACCCGGACCTTGGCGATCTGGACGCGGCTCACCGCGTGCGGCGACTCCGGCCCGCGTGACGACCACCACGTCGCGTAGGTCCAGATCTCCCCGTTCTCGGGGCTGGGCGTCGAGCCGTTGGCGCGCATGACCGTAAGGACGCGGTCGCCCGGCGGGTCGTCCGCGTTCTCGACCACGATCGGCCGCGCGTAGCCGACCACCTCCCCGCACGACGGCGTGGCGCCCTAGCGCAGCCAGCGCAGGCGCAGGGCCTCGGGCAGCGACGCCGGGGGCGCGATTGTGAACAGCCCCACCACCTCGGGAGCATCGTGGTTGGCGATGAAGTTCGGGCACACCGTGCTGTCCATGCTGTAGCTCAGCAGAACCACGCGATTGAACCCGTCGGCGCCGCCACTTCGACGGCGGCCTCGATGTCGAGCGGCGTCGTGTGGAACAGCCCGCCGCCGAAGAAGAGGCCGTTGTTGTCCGGCCGCGTGTTGACGGCCATCACGGGGAAGCCGTCCTCGGCCAGCTCGAACGCCAGGCGGCGCGGCACCCCGTGAGGTAGTTGCCCACCGAGCCGTGCATCACGATCACCAGCCATGCGCGTGCCCCGCGCGCGGACGCCCCGGCCGGCGCGTGCTCACGCCAGCGCCCTCAGGAACGCCGCGATGGCATCCACCAGCAGGGATCTCCTGCCCCGGGCGTGCCCTCCACCACCACCACCTCGCCCAGCCGCGCGACGATCTCCTCATACGCGGGGTCGGCGCCCCAGTGGCGGCTGCGCTGCTCGAGCGACTCGGGCAGGCCCCACTGCCCCGAGATGGAGATGGGCCCGCGCACCGCGTGGAACGGACGCGTGGCCACGTACCACGCGGCCAGCGTGGCCCCGCTCGAGCGCCCGCACACCACCGCGTGGTCGTCGCCCCGCACCTGCAGCCAGCTCCACGCGGCGGCGATGTCGCGCACGGCGGCGTCGAAGATCGCCTTGCCGAAGAGCTGGCCCACGTTGCGCATGCGGGTCTTTACCACCAGCGCGCGGGACCCCGGCCGCGCGATGCGCCCGGGCAGGGACCTCAGCGTGCCCACCAGGAAGTTGCCGATGATGCCGTGCACGTGGATTGCCGCCGTGCGCCGGCCGGTGGCGCGCTCGCGCACGCGGGTGGGCCGGTCATCGACGTGCAGCGGGGCGTCGTGCACCTCGCCATCTTCGGCGGTGATCGTGGCGAGGGTGCGCTCGACTGCCACGGCCTACGTCCCGTCGATGAAGCCCGGGTCCACCTGCTGCACCTCGCCGAACGGCATCTGCAGGAACCTCGAGCCGATGCTGCGGAACGCCGCCGGATCGCCCGAGCAGGCGAAGCGGTAATCGCCTTCGCCACCGGGTCGCAGCACGCCCTGGCGCTCGAGGGTGACGGCGATCTCGCGCGCGATCTCCTCGCCCGACGAGATGAGCACGGCATCGGCCGGCACGTTGCGCCGGATGATCTTCCCCACGAGGGGGTAGTGCGTGCAGCCGAGTATCACGGTGTCCACCTGCGCGGTGCGAAGCGGCGCGGTGTAGTCGCGCACCATCTCGGCCAGCTCGTCGTCGTACGGGCTGTCGCGCTGTATCGCCGACGCCAGCCCCGGGCACGCCACGGCCGTCACCTCGGCCCCGGCGTGGTGCGCGAGGATCATCCGCTGGTACGACCCCGACGCCACGGTGGCCTCGGTGGCAAGCAGTCCGATGCGCCGCGACCGGCTGCTTTGCACCGCCGCGCGGCTCTCGGCGGTCATCACGCCGATCACCGGCACGTCGAGGTGTGTCTGCAGGTGGGCCAGCGCCGCGGCGGTGGCCGTGTTGCACGCCACCACGATGAGCTTGGCCCCCGCTCCCAGCAGCCACCGCGCGATCGCCTCGGCGCGCCCACGCAGCTCATCGGGCGACTTGTCGCCGTACGGGAACCAGTCGGTGTCGCCGAAGTAGACGAAGTGCTCCGATGGCAGGCGGGCCAGGCACTCGTCGAGCACCGTCAGCCCGCCCACGCCGGAGTCGAACACCCCGATGGGGCTGTCGGGCAGTGCGGCCATCACCCATAACCCTACGGGGCACCCCGGTGCGGGGCGCGGCGTCGCGCAATGCCCCGGCCTGCACGGGCGTGGCGTGCCCCCGGCGCGGGGTTACGATGGTCCGGTGAGCAGGGCACCTGCAATCTCTGTAGGAGACACCGTCCCGGGGTTCGTCCTGCCCCTCACCGACGGCCGCACCGTTGATCTCTCCGACCTTCCCGGCGCGCAGGCCATCGCCGTGGTGTTCTGGTGCAACCACTGCCCCTATGTCAACGCCTGGCTCGGGCGCCTCAATGACCTGGCAGAGGAGCTCGCCGACCGCGGGCTGGTGGTGATCTGCGTCAATAGCAACGATGCCGTCACCTACCCCGCCGACTCGTTCGACGCCATGGTGGAGAGGGTGCGCCAGACCGGCACGGTGTTCCGGTACGCGCATGATGAGACCCAGGACGTGGCCCGGGCCTACGGCGCCGAGCGCACGCCCGAGGTGTTCCTGCTCGACGCCGACCGGCGCCTCAGGTACCGCGGCGCCATCGACGACTCCACCGAGCCCGGGGGAGTGACTCAGCAGTGGCTGCACGACGCCGCTCTGGCCGTGCTGCGCGGGCAGGACGTCGCCGTCACCGAGACGCCCGCGGTGGGCTGCTCGGTGAAGTGGCGCCACTGAGCACCGACCACGTGGCGGATCGCAAGCGCCTCATCCTGCTGCTCGCCTGCCTGGGCAACTTCATGGTGGTGCTGGACGTCGCGGTGGTGAACGTGGCCCTGCCCGCCATGCGCGCCGACCTGGGCTTCAGCGCCACGGGCCTGCAGTGGGTGGTGAACGCCTACACGCTCACCTACGCGGGGTTCCTGCTCCTGGGCGGGCGCACCGCCGACATCTTCGGCCGGCGGCGGATGTTCCTGGTGGCGCTGCTGGTGTTCACCCTGGCGTCGCTCGTGTGCGGGCTCGCCCCCACCTCGGGCACGCTCATCGCGGCCCGGGCAATCCAGGGCCTCGGCGCGGCCATACTCGCGCCGGTCACCCTCACCATCGTCACCATCACCTTCACCCAGCCGCGCGAGCGCGCCTATGCGCTGGGCTGGTGGGGCGCATCGCTTGCCAGCGGCGGCGCGGTGGGCGTACTGATCGGGGGAATCCTCACCGATCTGCTCTCATGGCGGTGGATCTTCCTCATCAACCTGCCCGTGGGGGTGCTGGGTACCATCGCCGCCCGCGCCCTGCTGAGGGAGAGCCGCGCCGACACCCGCGATCGCAGCCTCGACATCGGCGGCGCGGTGACGGTCACCCTCGGGCTCACCGCGCTGGTGTTCGGGGTGGTGCAGAGCGAGACCCACGGGTGGTCATCGCCATGGACGGCGGTGCCGCTCGTGGCGGCCGTGGTGCTCATCGCGCTCTTCGCGTTCATCGAGCTCAAGGTGGCGCGCGCGCCCATCGCCCCCTTGCGCATCTTCCGCTCGCGCGCACTCACCGCGGCCAACATCGCGATGTTCTGCGTGGGCGCTTCGATGTTCGCCATGTGGTACTTCGTGTCGCTCTACCTGCAGCTGGTGCTGGGCCAGAGCCCGCTCATCGCGGGGCTCAGCTTCATCCCCGCGGCGCTGGCGATCATCGTGGCCTCGCAGGTGGCGGGCCGCCTGGTGCCGCGGCTCGGCCCGCGCCCCCTGCTGGTGGCTGCCGGCCTCATGATCTCGGCCGCGCTGTTCTGGATGTCTGGCCTGAGCGCCGACGGCTCGTACCTCACGGACATCCTCGGGCCCATCATCCTGGTGTCCATCGGGCTCGGGCTGGCGTTCCCGCCCAGCACCTGGGCGGCCACGGCCGGGGTGGCCCCGCACGAGGCCGGGTTGGCATCGGGGCTCATCAACAGCAACCGGCAGATCGGCGGCGCCGTGGGCCTTGGCGTGCTGGCCACCATCGCCGCCGCGCACAGCGCCACGTTGTCGGCCGATCAGTCGCCGGCGTCCGCGCTGGCCGGCGGCTACTCGCTGGCGCTGGTTGTGGCTGGCGTGGTGGCGCTGGGCGCGGTGGTGGCCGCCCTTGCCATACCGGGGTCGCGCCCATCGCCCACCGTGGCCGCGACGGTGGGCGCGCCCGCGGCCGCGGCCGGGGCCGGGGTCGGGCCCGCGGCCGGGGAGCCGACCTCCTAGCGCAGCTGCGCCGGTCCCGATCCCTGCTCCGAGCCATCGGTCGCGCCGGCATCGGCCTTCGCGACCTGCTCCATGAGCTTGTCGCCCTCGAAGTCCACGTGCGGGAGGATGCGATCGAGCCAGTGGGGGATCCAGTGGGTGCCGCGACCCATGAGCCGGAGGATCGCCGGCACCATTGACAGCGTCAGCGCGCCCGCCAGCAGCACGCCAACCGACAGCCCCACCCCGAACTACTTGATCACCGGATCGCCATTGATGATGAACGCGGCGAACACCGACAGCATGATGAGCGCGGCCGTCACGATGACCCGTCCCGCCGTGCGCACGCCGTCGGCCACCGCCTTCGACGGATCGGCCTTGGTGCCGTCGGCGCCGATGCGCGAGAGCAGGAACACCTGGTAGTCGTTGGCCAGCCCGAAGAGCGCCGCGTACATCATCAGCGGCACGTACGACGCAATGGGGTCGGTTGGTCGTCCGTCCAGGTGGCAGCAGGCGTTCGCGGGATCGAGACCCACGATCGAGAACCCGAACCCCCACTGGAACACGAAGGTGAGCAGCCCGAAGGCGGCCAGTGAGATGAGCGTGATCACCACAGCCGCCTGGATGGGGATGAGGATCGACCGGAACGCCAGCAGCAGCACCGCCATGTTGAGCAGCGCCACGGTGAAAATGACCAGCGGCAGGGCGTCGGTGATCTCGCCGGCGAGGTCGATGTTGGCGGCGGTCGTGCCGCCCACGTATGCCGTGAGGCCCGTGGTCTCCTTCTCCACCCCGGGCACCACCGAGTCGCGCACGCGCTTGACGAGCAGCACGGTGGCCTCTGACGCCGGGGCCGTGGTGGGCACGGCGTTGTAGTACGCCGCGGTGCCGCTCTTGTTCACGGACGGCACCGACACGCCCTTCACGCCCTTGGTCGTCGTGAGGGCGTTCTGCAGCTTGACCAGGCGCGGGTCGGTGCCCAGGGGGTTGCCGCCGGCCGCCGTGAGCGCGGCCGTCACCTCGGCCTTCAACTGCTCGGCCTCGGCCATCTGCTGGTTGGCCTCGGCCTGCAGCGCCAGCAGCTGGCGCTTCTGGTACTCGATCGACGCCACCTGCGCCAGCAGCCGCGCCTCGTCGCGGGCCAGTGCCTCGCGCTTTCGCACCAGGGTTTCCCGCTGGGCCACCAGCGTGCGGGCCTGGGCCGCCAGGGAACTGGCCTGCGCCACCAGCGCCTGCTGCTGCGGGGTGAGCGGCGCGGTGAGAATCGCCTTCGCCTGCGCACGCAGGTCGGCCTCGCGGGCCAGCGCCGCATCTCGGGCCTTCTGCTGCAGGTCGGCCTGCGCCAGCAGGGCGTCGCGACGGGCATCGAGGTCGGCCTTGCGGGCCTGCAACCGCTCGAGCTCACGGGGGTCGACGGCCGCGGCGATCGCCGCCTCGGTGGCAGCGATATCCCGCTGCACCGTGGCCACCTCGGCCTCGATGGCCCGGTAGCGCGCCAGGGCGGTGCGGGCCGCTGCCGCCTGGGCCTGGGCCTGTGTCACCAGCGCCGCCGCGCGGGCGTCGGCATCGCCCCGTGCCTGCGCGCGCAGTGCCTCCGCCTGGGCAATGAGCCGGTCGCGGCGGGTGGCAAGCGCCTCGGCCTGCGCGTCAAGCGCCTGGCGCTCGGCGGTGAGCACCGCGGCCCGGGCCTTCACCCGGGCCGCCTCAGCCTCCAGCTGAGCCTGCTTGGCCTGCCCCTCGGCCTGCTCGGCCTCGAGCTGCGACTGCAGCGCCTCGGCCTGGCTCTGCTCGGCCGCCACCGTGGGGTCTTCCTTGGCCGGCGGGTCCAGCTGCACGGCCACCAGAAGCGGCCCGTTGAAGCCCACGCCGAAGCCCTCGCTCATGAGGTCGTAGGCCTGGCGCTGCGTGGTGCTCTTGGAGGACACGCCGACGTCCTCCTGCCCGAGGTTCATGCGCAGCACCGGAATGGCCATCGGCACCAGGATGAGCAGGCCCACCCCCACCATCCACCACGGATGGCGCGACATGAAGCGCCCCCAGCGCATCCACACGCCCCCGGCTGCCGCAGCGCCGCCCGTGGCCGCGCCTGCGCCCGCTGCTGCGGCGCCCGCTGCTGCCTTGTGGCGCCGGAAGATCGGCAGCGAGTTCAGTCGGTGCCCGAGCAGCGAGAGCACGGCCGGCAGCAGCAGGGTTGCCGCGAGCACGGCCGACACCACTGCCAGCGACGACCCATACCCGAGCGACGAGATGAGGGGGATCCCCGCCACCGCGAGCGACAGCAGCGCCAGCACCAGCGTGCCCCCCGCGAACACCACCGCCGTGCCCGCGGTGCCCACCGCAAGCGCCACGGACTCCTTCGGGTCCATGCCCTGGGCCATCTGGGCGCGGTGCCGCGACACCACGAACAGCGCGTAGTCGATTCCCACGCCCAGGCCGATCATGGTGGCGAGGGTGGGCGCGATGCTGGGGCACCGACACCAGGTGCCCCAGCAGCCCGATCACCACCAACCCCAGCGCGAGGCCGATGATCGCGCTGATGATGGGTATGAACATCGCGATGAGGCTGCCGAACGAGACGGCGAGGATGATCACGGCCGCGATGAGGCCGATCACCGTGCTCGGGTCGGTGTCGGGATTCGAGAGCGTGGACCCCACCGTGCCGCCGGCGGCCACCTGCATGCCGGCCTTCACCGCGGGGTCTGCGGCATCGAGCACGGCCTGGGCCTGCTTCACCGTCAGGCTGGCCGCGCTGACGTTCATGAGCACCGGCACGTAGGCGATGGTCCCCGACTTGCTCTGCAGGTACTTCGCGGCGTTGCCGTAGGGGCTGGTGGCCTGCGTGACGTGCGGCACCTTGGCGATGGCCGCCACCGACGCCGTGATGGCGTTCTTGTTGGCCGTGCTGTTCACGGTGCCGCTCCTCACCTTGAACACGATCGGGCTCGTGCCGTTCTGCGTCGGCGGGAAGTCGGCGGCCAGCACGTTGGTGGCGTCCTGGCTCTGCGTGCCCGGCAGGCTCATGTCGTTGGTGGTGCGGGCACCCACCAGCGTCACCACCACGGTGAGCGCGGCGATCAGGGCCACCCAGATGAGGAGCCCCTTGATGGGGTGGTGCGCGATCCATCGCGCGAGCCGGTGCAGCAGGCGGGCCACCGTCAGCCCACCGGGCCGCGGCGGGCTCGAGGGACCAAACCCATGCCGGGATCATCGCTCACCGAATCACACGCCTCTGCACCATGCGCGCCGGTGCACCAGCGCGCCGGTTCCGGCGCTGCCCGGCCCCGGCGCTACTCGGCCAGGCGCCGGTAGCCGCTCTGCCACCAGGCGAGCGGCCGGCCGTCGGTCACGTCTGCCTGCAGCACGCGGCCCACGAGTATCGAGTGGTCGCCGCCGTCCACCACGGCGTGGCGCTCGCAGGCCAGGCGGGCCAGGCACCCGGGCATCATCGGCACCCCCAGCGGACCCTCCTCCACCGCGATGTCCTCGAAGCGATCCTCGCGCTTGAAGGCGAAGGTGTTGGACACCTCCTCCTGCGTGGAGTCGAGGATGTGCACGGCGAAGGCCGGCGCACCCGTGAGGTGCTCGTGGTGGTACGAAGCCATGCCGATGCATACCAGGATGAGCGGCGGGTGCAGCGAGAGCGACGAGAACGCCGAGGCGGTGAGGCCCACGGGGCCGTCGGGCCCCTGCGCCGTGACCACCGTGATGCCGCTTGCCCAGCGCCCGAGGGCCGCCTTGAAGTCGTCCGGCTCCACGCCGGGAAGGTGCGATTCAGCCATGGCGTGACTGTATCCCGTCGCACCGGAAGTAAGATCACGCCGTGAGCCAGACCTCCCCCGGCGACGATCCCCGAATCCCCGAGCGCCTGCGCCACCCGGTGCTGTGGATCGCCCTGGTCGCGGTGATCGTGGCGATACTCGCGTGGGTGGTGCTCACGGTGTCGGCCGACACCCGCGAAGATGGCCGGCAGGACGCCCTCGCCCCCTTCTACACCCCGCCCGCCGAACTGCCGCCAGGGCCGCCGGGCACCATCATCCGCACCGAGCCGCTTGGCGTGACGGTGCAGGGTGGGCGCGCGGCACGCGTGCTCTACAAGTCCCAGGATTCCGCTGGCAGGCCCACCGCCACCAGCGGCATGGTGTTCATCCCCAGCGGGCCGGTGCCCGCCGAGGGCGGGCGCACCGTGGTGGCCTGGGCGCACGGCACCGTGGGGCTGGCCGACCGGTGCGCGCCGTCGCGCATCGACGCGCCCACGAAGAACATCCCCTGGGTGGAGCAGATGCTGGCCCGCGGCTGGGTGGTGACGGCCACCGACTACGCGGGGCTGGGCACGCCGGGAACGCCCGGGTTCCTGGTGTCGGGCGACGAGGCCCGTGACGTCATCAACTCGGTGCGCGCCGCGCGCAACGTGCCTGGTACCGATGCCTCGACCAGGTGGGTGTCGTGGGGCCACTCGCAGGGCGGCCACGCCGCGCTGGCGGCCGCCGACCTGTCCGCCGCCTATGCGCCCGAGCTCGATCTGAAGGCCATCGCCGCGGCCGCGCCCGCCGCCGACCTGCGGGGCCTGCTTGCGCTGCAGTGGAACCAGTCGGCCGCATGGGTGATCGGCGCCTACGTGGTGGGCACGTGGCCCACGGTGTATCCGGGGCTCGACGCCAACGACGTGCTCACGGCCAACGGCCAGAACCACTGGCAGGAGATCCTCGGCGAATGCGTGAAGGGCGCGGCGCTCACGGCGATCGTGCGACAGGACCTGCTCGGGCAGGACTTCTTCGCGCAGAACCCCTGGGACGTCCCGGCCTGGCGCCGGCGCTTCATCCAGAACACCCCGCCGCCCACGCCCGCGGGCGTGCCGCTGATGATCGCCCAGAGCATCACCGACGACGTGGTGCTGCCCCGCACCACGGCAACGGTGATCGACCGCTGGTGCCGGGCAGGGGTGGGCATCGGCACGCTCTGGGTAAATGACGTGAGCCACATCACCACCGCCGAGGTGGTGGGGCCGTCGGTGGTGCAGTGGATCGGCCAGCGCCTTGCCGGTGAGCCCGCACCCGACGACTGCGGCGCGCCCACCCCGGTGCCGCCGCTTTAGATCTGCGGGGCCCCGCTCTCGCGCCCCGGGAGACCACGAAGAGGCACCCGGCTGATGCTGGGCGCCTCCCCATGAGAACTGCATGTCACCCGTCGCGCAGAGCGCGCCGGGCAGGCCCTACCTAATCGACTGGGCCGTCCTCGAGCGCCGCGCCCGGCTTCCCGGGGTTGATGATGAGGACGATGATGAGGGCGATCAGCGGCACGAACACGGCCAGCAGTCCGAACCCCAGCACGCTGCGGTTCTTCGAGTTGGCGATGCTCATCGTGACGAAGATCAACGCGATATAGACGATGATGAAAATGATGTAGAGGAAGATCATGCGGCCACCATACGCGTTCCCGCGGGCGCGTCCGGGGCATGCTGATACATTCCCTACACCGAACGCCCGCTGTGGGAGAGACCGGCTTCGAGCCGGCGCCGAAGGAGCAACCGCCCCGGAATCTCTCAGGCACAAAGGACCGTGGTGGGCGCGGTGACGCTGGAGAGAGGGTGCATCAGCACCCCGCCGATGGGGAAAGCCTCGTGACGAGGTGCATCTCTCAGGCAGATGGACAGCGGGGGCTCCGATCGCAGGCGAGCGAGGAGCACCATGGCCACCACCAGTCAGCGCACCGACCTCCGGGCACTCGAGGCCGATGACGATTTCATCAGGCGCCACATCGGCCCCGCGTACGACGACGTCGCGCACATGCTTGGCGTGGTGGGCGCGGCCTCTCTCGATGAGCTGATCGACCAGACCGTGCCGGCGTCCATCCGCCTGGAGCGCCCGCTCGACCTTCCCGCCGCGGTGTCGGAGGCCGAGACCATCGCCCGCCTGCGCGCGCTGGCCGACCGCAACACCGTGATGCGATCGATGATCGGCCTGGGCTACCACGGCACCATCACGCCGCCGGTAGTGCTGCGCAATATCCTCGAGAACCCCGCTTGGTACACCTCATACACGCCGTACCAACCTGAGGTCTCGCAGGGGCGCTTGGAGGCGCTGCTCACGTTCCAGACACTGGTGAGCGACCTCACCGGCCTCGAGCTCGCCAATGCCTCGCTGCTCGACGAGGGCACCGCCGCCGCCGAGGCCATGACCATGGCGCAGCGCGCGGGCACGAGCGACTCGCCGGTGTTCTTCATCGATTCCGAGTGCCACCCGCAGACCATCGCGGTGGTGCAGACCCGCGCCGTGCCGCTGGGCATCGAGGTGCAGGTGGGCGACCCGTCGGCCGACCTTCCCGCCGACATGTTCGGGGCACTGCTGGCCAGCCCGGCATCCACGGGCGAGGTGCGCGACCTCTCCCCCGCCATCGAGCACGTGCACGCCGCAGGCGGGCTGGCCATCGTGGTGGCCGACCCGCTCTCGATGGTGCTGGTCACCTCACCCGGCGCCATGGGTGCCGACATCGCCGTGGGGTCGATGCAGCGCTTCGGCACGCCCATGGCCTTCGGGGGCCCGCACGCCGGGTTCATCGCCACGCACGAGCAGTACGCCCGCTCGCTGCCCGGTCGCCTGGTGGGGGTGTCCATCGACGCCGCCGGCCGCCCGGCGCTGCGCCTGGCGCTGCAGACCCGCGAGCAGCACATCCGCCGCGAGAAGGCCACCAGCAACGTGTGCACCGCGCAGGCGCTGCTGGCCATCACCAACGCCATGTATGCCTCGTGGCACGGGCCCGACGGCCTGCGCCGCATCGCCGAGCGCATCACCCGCCTCACGGGAATCCTGGCCCAGGGCCTGCGCGATGGCGGCGTGCAGCTGGAGAACGACACCTGGTTCGACACCATCACGGCCCGCGTTCCCGGCCGGGCCGCAGACGTGCACCGCGCTGCGCGCGCCGAGGGCATCAACCTGCGCGAGATGGGCGACGACCGCATCGGCATGACCATCGACGAGGTCACGTCGCAGGCAGACCTGCAGGCCGTGTGGCGCGCGTTCGGCGTGCAGGCGTCGGTGGAGGGCCTCGACGCCACGGCGCCCGAGGGCATCCCGTCCTCCCTGCTGCGCGACGACGCCATCCTGGGTCACCCGGTGTTCCACCGGTACCGCACCGAGACCGAGATGCTCCGGTACATCCGCCGGCTGTCCGACCGCGACCTGGCGCTCGACCGCACGATGATCCCGCTCGGCTCGTGCACCATGAAGCTCAACGCCACCACCGAGATGGAGCCCATCACCTGGGCCGAGTTCGCGAACATCCACCCGTTCGCGCCGGACGACCAGACGCAGGGCTACCTGCAGATGATCCGCGACCTCGAGGCCGCGCTCTGCGAAGTGACCGGCTACGACGCGGTGTCCCTGCAGCCCAACGCCGGGTCGCAGGGCGAGCTCGCGGGCCTTCTGGCCATTCGGTCGTTCCACCTGGCGAACGGCGACGATCAGCGCACCGTGTGCCTCATCCCGTCGTCCGCGCACGGCACCAACCCGGCGTCGGCCGTGATGGCCGGCATGAGCGTCACGGTGGTGGGCTGCGACGCCGACGGCGACGTCGACCTGGCCGAGCTTCGCGCCAAGGCCGCCGAGGCCGGTGACCGCCTGGCGGCGATCATGATCACCTACCCCTCCACCCACGGGGTGTTCGAGGAGGGCGTGGGCGAGATCTGCTCCATCGTGCACGAGCACGGCGGGCAGGTGTACGTGGACGGCGCCAACCTCAACGCGCTCGTGGGGCTCGCCAAGCCCGGCGAGTTCGGCGCCGACGTGTCGCACCTTAACCTGCACAAGACCTTCTGCATCCCGCACGGCGGCGGCGGGCCTGGCGTGGGCCCGGTGGCGGTGCGCGCCCACCTGGCGCCGCACCTGCCCAACCACCCGACGCGCCCGGATGCCGGCCCGGCATCCGGCGTCGGCCCGGTGTCGGCGGCGCCGTGGGGGTCGGCGGGAATCCTGCCCATCCCCTGGGCCTACATCACCATGATGGGCGGCGGAGGACTCACGCAGGCCACCAAGGTGGCGATCCTCTCGGCCAACTACGTGGCCGTGCGCCTGGCGCCGCACTACCCCATCCTGCACACCGGGACCAACGAGCGCGTGGCGCACGAGTGCATCCTCGACATGCGGCCCATCAAGGACGCCTCGGGGGTCACCGTGGACGACATCGCCAAGCGGCTCATCGACCACGGAATCCATGCGCCCACGATGTCGTTCCCGGTGGCGGGCACGCTCATGGTGGAGCCCACCGAGAGCGAGCCCCTCGGCGAGATCGACCGCTTCTGCGACGCCATGATCGAGATCCGCGACGAGATCGCCCGCGTGCAGGCCGGCGAGTGGTCTGCCGACGACAGCCCGCTGCGCCATGCCCCGCACACCGCCGCCGACGTGGCCACCGACGCCTGGGACCGGCCCTACAGCCGCGACCTGGCGGCCTACCCCGTGGCGGGCATGGAGGGCACCAAGTACTGGCCGCCGGTCGGCCGAATCGACTCGGTGCACGGCGATCGCAACCTCACCTGCTCATGCCTGCCGGTAGGGGCGTACTCTGAGGCCTGACGGCCCACCTCGGCCCCACCAACCCGTCCCGGAGTACCCATGCGCCGCCCTGTCTTCGTCCTCGTCGCCATCGCTGCCGCCGGTACCGCCCTCGCCGGCGCGTCGGCCGCCACTGCCCAGGTGCCACGGGTGGTCACCGCGCTCACCATCGCCGGCAACGGCCCGTTCGACATCCGCCAGGGCGGCAAGCTCACGGGCTTTGACATCCAGCTGGTCAACCAGGCTGCGACCATCGCGGGCGTCAAGGACGTCACCTGGAAGGTCGTGACCTTCGACTCCCTGCTCGACCAGGTGCAGAACGGCGCGGCCATGATGGGCGCGTCGTCCATCACCATCACCCCGCAGCGATCGGCGCAGGTGACCTTCGGCAGCCCCTACCTGCAGGCCAACATGGGCATCGTCACCCGGCGCGGCACCACGAGCATCACGAGCAAGGCGACGCTCAAGGGCCAGACCATCGGGGTGCTGGAGGGCAGTACCGCCGTACCGGTGGCGAAGGGGATCCAGGGGGCGAAGGTGCTGCAGTACACCACCATGCCCGCCACCTACAAGGCGCTGCTCGACGCCAAGGTGAACGCCGTCATCAACGACTACGGGCAGTCGCGCTGGTACGTGAAGAACAACGCGAACAAGTTCCGCTACGCCGGCATCATCCCCGTGGACCAGCAGTACGGCCTGGCCTTCAACGACGACCAGGACGCCCTGCGCGTGGCCATGAACCGCGCGCTGGCGAAGATGAAGAAGAACGGCCAGTACCAGGCGCTGATCAAGAAGTGGGGCCTGGAGTCGCTGGCGCCCTAGGACGACGCCGCCCCCTCGCCCGCGCGCGGGCGAACGCCCGGCGGAAACCCCTGGAGCGGATGGGCATCTCGATGAAGCGGTACGACAGGGCCGCGATGGTGACTGTCACCACCACGTGCAGCAGCGACAGCCACCCTGCCGGCAGCGCCACGCCGTGCTCCGGGGCCAGCAGCGTGACCACCGGCAGGTGCCACAGGTAGATGCCGTACGACCGCGCGCCGACCCAGATGAGCGGCGCCAGCGAGAGCAGCCGCGCGACGGAGGTGCCCGGGTGGGCCGCTGAGATCACCAGCAGGCCCGCCGCCACCGCGATGATCGCGAACCCGCCTTGGTACAGCAGCGCCTGCCCCTGCGAGAAGCCCAGCAGCAGCCCGAGCGTGCCCACCAGCCCCACCACGCCCGCCAGCTCCACCAGCCCGCCGCGTAGCCCGGACAACCTCCATGCGGTGAACCGCGCGGGCGGCAGCGCGAGCGCCGCGATGATGCCGATGAGCAGCGCGATGGCCCGGGTGTCGGTGCCCAGGTAGATGCGCGCCCGCGACGCCCATGACTCGTCGAAGATCAGGAACGAAAGCGCCACCGACGCCGCGGCGCCCGCGATGGCCCCCGCCAGCAGGGTGCGCCGGCCCAGGCCGAACAGCATCATCACCGCGCCCATCACCAGCGGCCACACCAGGTAGAACTGCTCCTCCACCGCCAGCGACCACAGGTGCTCGTATGCGCCGCTACGGGCGCCGGGGCTCCATGGCACCCACGGCACGGCCACCACGTACCAGTTGGTCACGTACCCCAGGCCCGCCAGCAGCATGGTCTTCGTGCGGGTGACCAGCGACCAGTCGACCAGTGCCATCCACGCTGCCGTGACCGCCAGCATCACCACGAGCGCGGGAATGAGCCGGCGGATGCGCCGCATCCAGAACGCACCCAGCCGGATGCGTCCCGTGCCCTCGGCCTCGGCCACGAGCAATGAGGTGATGAGGTAGCCCGACAGCACCAAGAACAGATCGACCCCGATGTACCCGCCGCCCAACTGCGTGACGGGCAGGTGGAACATCACCACCGCGGCCACGGCGAGGGCGCGCACCCCGTCGAGGGCGGGCATGCGGGGAATCCCCGGCGGGCGGGAGATGGAACCCGGCGTCACTGGTTCAATCTACGCCGGGTGTAGCGTTGCGGCAGCACCCGCTGGAGGAATGCGTGCCGCGCCCCGCAATCTGCCTCGCCCTCGCCGCCGCCGTGCTCACGGCCACTGCCACCTGCACCAACGCCCAGGCCACCAAGGTCGCCGTCAACCCCGAGTTGGTGAACCCGGTGATCGCGAGCGCGGCGATCGCCGCGGGGCAGATCTCCCCCATTCCGGACCCCTCCGGCAGGGTGCCGCCCCCCATCGTGCCGGACTACTGGAACGTCTCGTCCGGCGCGTTCCCCATCGCTGTGACGCCCCCGTCATCGCCGTTGGAGATCGAGATCGCGGACGTCGACCTGCGCATGTCCGTCCTCTACGTCACCGACCAAGCCGCGAAGGCGATCCTCGCCAACTCTACCTACATGCGCAACCTGCCTTGGCTGTTCCGCCAGGAGCCCTCGAGCTCCGCGGGCGACGCCGCGCTCGGCGGCAACGGCACGCAGCGCATGTGGAAGATCAGCGGGTCCGCGCTGGCCGCGAAGCCCACCGCCGCGGCCATAGCCACCATGTTGAGGGCCGCCGTCGACCGCAAGTGCGTCACGCCCGCGGGGGTGAACACCTGCGGTGCGAACCTCGTAGGCGTCGACGAGATCGGGGCGTCGTTCGGCACCGCGCCCGGCGAGAGTGACGCGGGCTCGCCCGGCGCCCTGCTGAGGGAGGCCATGACCTCACTCGCCAAGCAGGAGTTCAGCCCCGGGGTGTCCTACGCCAACCGCGTGCACTTCTACCTGGCCCCGGGGGTCATCACGTCGATCTCGGCAGGCCTCGGGCCCAAGCGCACCCTCGGCGCCAACGGCAAGGAGATGCGCCGCGACTACTCGCAGGTGATGTCGGCGATGTCGCGGGCCGGCGGCGTGTGGCTCGAGATGTACCACTACCCGGGCCGCGGCAAGCCGCGCACGCCGTTCACCGGCGCCGAGTGGCGCGACGTGCCCACCCGCGTCGCCACCTTCCTGAAGGACCGCACCACCGGGTCGCGCGACCCGCTCAACTACATGCACTTCGTGCTCACCGACACGCCGGGGGCTCCCCCGCCCTCGCCGGAGCCGTGCCGGGCGTCGGTGAGCGCGGGCGCGTCGTCCAACTCCGTGGTGGCGGACCCCGACAACATCCTCAATCCGCTGCCCGAGTGCCCGTCCGCCCCTCCGCCGCCGTGCCCCGTGCTTCAGCCGAAGGTGGGCGGCGCCGGGTCGACGTCGCGGGAGGCCCGCGAGACCAGCATCCTGCCGGGCCTCCTCGGGCCCGGCAACCGCATCCTGAGCTACGCGCAGTCGTCGCTGTTCAGCGTCTCCATTTTCCGGCCCATCAACCTCGCGGTGCTGGCTCCTGACGACTCGGGCATGACCTGCCAGTGGAAGCGGGCCCAGGGCAGCACGGTCAACACGCGCATCCTCGCCAACGGCCCCGCGGCCTTCAAGGTGACGGGAACGGAGGCCGAGATCTTCGGCCAGCAGTTCCGTCAGTTCTTCATCGTCGGCTAGGTGGTCAGCCGGCAGTGTCCTGAAACTGTCGGCTGACGGCCTCCGATCACCAGCGATGCGCTGTGCGCATCAAACGAGGCTAGGTGGTCAGCCTCCGGTATAGCTGAGGAAGCTTCTGCGGCAGCGTGCGGACGTCGTCGATCACCACGAAGTTGGCGTCCGAGTACATCTGCGGCAGGTAGTCCGCGCCCTCCTGGTCCACGGTCACGCAGAAGAGGTGGATCTTCTCGCGACGCGCCTCGCGCAAGGCCATCTGGGTGTCGGCCTGCGCGTAGGCGTTGTCCTGGTAGGTGTCTGAGTCGTAAGGGCGGCCGTCGGTGAGCAGGATCATCAGCTTGACGCTGCTGTCCACGCCCATGAGGCGCTTGGTGGCGTGGCGGATCGCCGGGCCCATGCGGGTCTTGCTGCGGCCGTAGATGCCGCCGATGCGCCAGCGCACGCGGTCGTCGTAGCGCTCGCCGATCTCCTTCACGGTGTAGAACTGCGCGTCGTCGCGGCCGTTGCCCGAGAAGCCGTAGATGGCGTACTCGTCGCGGATAGCCTCGAGTGCCTCGCACATCAGGATGAGGCCCTCCTTCTCGATGTCGATGATGCGCTTGCGGCCATCGATCTTGCGGTCGGTTGACGACGACATGTCCACGAGGAACGCCGTAGTGACGTCGCGGTCCTTCTTGTCGCGCTTGATGTACACGCGGTCGGTGGGCGTGATCTTGGCGCGCCGGTCCACCACATGCTCCACCAGGCCATCCAGGTCGAGGTCGTCGCCCTCGGCCTGGAACCTCATCTTGCGCATGCGCTCGGGGCGCATGAGCTGGAAGTTCCTGCGGATCTGCGTGACCACGCCGCCGTACTCGTGGAACACCGCGGCCACGAATGCCGGCACCTCGCGGGTGGCGCGCGTCTCGCGCAGCGTGCACCACGACGGCCGGTAGTCCTCGATGCGGTGGTCCCACTCGTCGTACATGAAGACCTGTTCGCCGAGGTCCTCCTCCTCGGGCTCATCGCCCTGCCCCACCTCGGGCCCGGCGCCCTCGGGGGTCATGCCGCCGGCGGAGTCGGGGGTCTCCTCGCCCTCGGCGTCGCTGCCCCGGCCGCTCTCCTCGATCTCGGCCTCGGCCTCGGCCTTCTGCGCGACGGCGTCCTCGTCCATCTGGCCCTCGGACACCTGCTGCGACTGCATGACATTGTCGGCGGCCTCCATCGACTCCGCCTCGACCTCCTCGCTCGTGTCGCCATCCTTCTCGGCGTCGCCCTCGGCCCCCTCGGCCTCGATCTGGTTCATGGCGTTGCTCTCGGGCTGCACGAGCTCCTCCATGACGGGCGGCACGAAGGGCGGCATCTCCATGGGCTCGTACTCATCCAGCGGGTTGAAGTCGACGTCGCCGGTCTCCTGCTCGCCTTCGGCCTGCTCGGGCTTCCGGGCCTGCTGGTTCATGGCGTCGTCCGAGAACGGCTCGGTGATGCCGCGGCGTCCGGCCTGCATCACCTCGTCGATCATCGAGTAGATGCGGGCGGTCACGCGGGCGGTGTCGCCCACGGTGGCGCCCTCGGCCTCGACCTCGGGCAGCATCGCGATGGCGCCCTCGCTGGCCTCGCGCACGTGCGCCGGCATGTCGTCGAACGGCGGCTCGCCGTCCATGGTGGACACCATGAGGGCGTCGATTACCTGCCCCACCTCGGGCAGGTCGGCCGGCGACGTGCCCATCTCCTCGCGGCGCAGCAGCGTCTGCTCCTGGATGAGGTCCATGTCGCGGCGGATGCCCGGGTACTGGCGCCGGATCAGCGCCTCGATGCGCTGGCCCTCCACGATGTTGAAGATGTCACGTGCCAGCGCCGACGACGGGAACAGCGCGTAGAACCTGGTGAGGTCGCTCTGGCGCCGCCATTCGGCCTCCACCGGCGCTGCGGGGAACGGGCTCTCCTTGGTGCTCATGCCGCCCCCGGTCCGTACTTGGTGGTGAGATCCTCGACGGTGTCCGGGATCTCATCGAGGGTGAAGCGGTACGTGCCGAACTCGATGCGCGCGGCGCCGTGCGCCGCCGCCACCTTGTAGGCCACGAAGTTCCGGTCGTCGTCCTCGAAGAAGCGCATGTCGGACGGGAGGATTATGTGCTCGGGCCCGAACCGGTCGACCGCGTCCATCTCGTCGGTGCCGCGCACCGCCACGTCGCGTCCCGACAGCGCCGTGGCGTATAGCTTGAGCACGCGGGCCACCTGGCGAAGCGCCAGGCCCTCGCGCAGCTCTTCCAGCACCTCGAGCGAGTACTTCGAGCCCATGCGGAAGTACCCGCGGCCCACTTCCTTGTTCTTCTCGAGCACGTCGAGGCCGCGGCGCACCCACTCGGCCGCGCCGTCGTGCGACACCCGCTCGCCGTTGAGCAGGTCGAGCATTGTGTTGGCGGCCTCCAGCGCGGCCTCGGGATCGGCAGCGGCCACCAGGCGCACCTCGTGCATGTAGCAGTCGCGGTGCTTGGGGCGCAGCCGGGCCAGGATCGGCGGCAGCGCGGCCGCCAGCTCCTGCGCGTGCTTGCGGCGCCGCTCATCGCGACGATCGCGCGCGGCCAGCAGCGACTTCAGCTCGGTGGCGCGCTGCTGCTTGGGCTCGATCTCGCGCAACTCGCGCTCGAGGTCCTCGAGCTCGGCGGCGTAGGCCTGCGTCTCCTTGTCGTCGGGCGGGCCCACAGTGGCCTCGCTGACGATCGCCACGTAGGCCTCGGTGATGGCGGGGTCGGGCGCGTGATAGAGATCGGGAAGTTGCTTGGCCACCTCCACGCCGGACTTCCACCCCACCTCGGCGATAACGCGCACCTGGTCGAGGTAGCGCTCGATGGCCTCGTCGTCGTGATCCTGGAACAGCCGCGGCAGCTGACGCGCGACCTCCACGCCCAGCTGGTACTTCAGGTCGGAGATCTCCTGGACCAGGCGCAGGTAGTCCTCGCGCCTCTCCTCGGGCACGGAGGCGAGCATGTCGCGTCCCACGTACATGCCGACGTTGCCGGCGGCCCCTCCGCCCTGGGTGGACACGCGCCGGTTCCTAAAACTGGGTGTTGACGAGCTCGAGGATCGAGCGCTGCATCTCGAGGTCGTCGGTGATCGGCCGGCAGATGGTGGCCTCGCAGGCCGCCAGCGGCTCGACGCCGCCCTCGATCAGCTGCCCGGCATACACAAGCAAGCGCGTGGAAACGCCCTCCTCGAGGCCGTGGGTGCGCAGGTTGCGCACCTTCTCGGCCACCTTCACGAGCCGCTCGGCCACGTCGCCCTCCACCCCGGACTCCTGCTTGACGATCTCCTCCTCGAGGGCGGCCTCGGGGTAGTCGAACTCCAGGGCTACGAAGCGCTGCTTGGTGGAGTGCTTGAGGTCCTTCAGCACGGACTGGTAGCCGGGGTTGTACGAGATGACCAACTGGAAGTCGAGCGGCGCCTGCACCACCTCGCCCTTCTTCTCCAGCGGCAGGATGCGGCGGTCGTCGGTGAGGGGGTGGATGACCACGGTGGTGTCCTTGCGGGCCTCCACGATCTCGTCGAGGTAGGCGATTCCGCCGGCCTTCACTGCGGTGGTGAGGGGACCGTCCTGCCACACGGTCTCGTCGCCGCGCAGGGTGTACTTACCCACCAGGTCGGAGGCCGTGAGGTCCTCGTGGCAGCCCACGGTCACGAGCGTGCGCCCGAGCTTCCAGCTCATGTGCTCCACGAAGCGGGTCTTTCCGCAGCCCGTGGGGCCCTTGAGCATCACGGGCAGGTGCGCCTCGTAGGCGGCCGTGAACAGCTCGACTTCGTTGCCGACCGGGAGGTAGTACGGCTCCTCCTCCAGGCGGTAGTCCTCCATCTTCTGGGTCTCGACCGCCATGTGCTCGGCACTCCTTGGTTCGAGTGATTCGTTGCGAAGTGGCCGATAAGCCTACAGCGCCGCGGGGGTCCGGCCCACCCCCGTCGGTCACGGTCTCAATTCGCGGGGGTGTCGTCCCCGCCCTCGGGCCAGGTGGGCGGAAGATCGAGCTCCCACTCGCCACCGTCCGGGTAGTTCTTGGCGTACCACGCCTTGAAGTTGGGGATCGTGAAGCCCACCACCGCGCGGCTCCGCGGCTCCACGCGCACCAGCACCTCGCGCTCCTCGTCGTAGATCGTGGCGGCCGGAACGGGCGCGCCGAACACCGCCGTGAAGGTGTCGGCGACCTGGTCGTAGGTGTGCAGCGACTCCGACGCGTTGCGGAGAGCGTTCTCCTCCGCGTAGTCCGGTCCGCCGCCTGTCGTGTCGTCGGCCATGCCGTGCGTCCTTCCTGCGCTCGCGAGAGTGCCGGGAAACCCGGCCGAGTGGGCTAAAGTACCGCCTTCCTGTGGGTTCTATGCCGCACTGCGGCGGGAGGAAGTGGCGGAATGCGGGGAGTCGACGCGACCCTCGAGATCCTTAAGCGCAACGGCGTGGATGCCATCTTCGGCATTCCCGGCGGCCCGCTCATCCCATTGTTCGACGCATTGTTCGACGATTCGGACCTCCGGCTCTTCCTCACGCGGCACGAGCAGGGCGCCGGCCACATGGCGGAGGGCTACGCAAAGGCTTCGGGTCGCCTCGCGGTGTGCACCGGCACCTCCGGCCCGGGCGCCACCAACCTCGTCACCCCCATCACCGACGCCTACATGGACAGCGTGCCCATGCTGGCCCTCACCGGCCAGGTGGGATCCACGCGGGTGGGCACCGACGCCTTCCAGGAGGCCGACATCGTGGGCATCTCACTGCCCGTGGTGAAGCACTCGTGGCTGGTGAAGGACGCGCATGAGTTGCCCACCGTGCTCGAGGAGGCCATCTACGTCGCCACCACCGGGCGCCCCGGCCCCGTGCTGGTGGACGTGTGCGTGGACCAGTGGGCCGTGGAGGTGGACGACTACGCCGGTCCGTTCCCGCCCGAGATGCCCGGCTACCGGCCGCCGGCATCCAGCGGCCACCCGCGCCAGCTTCAGGCCGCTGCCCGGGCGATCGCCGAGTCGACGAAGCCCATGCTCTACGCCGGCGGCGGCATCATCGCCAGCAACGCCGCAGAGGAGCTCACCCGCATGGCCGAGGTGGCACAGATCCCCGTCACCACCACCCTCATGGGCATCGGGGGCTTCCCGGCGTCCAACCCACTGTTCGTCGGCATGCCCGGCATGCACGGCATCGCGGCCAGCACCTTCGCCATGCAGGAGAGCGACCTCATCCTGGCCGTGGGCGTGCGCTTCGATGAGCGCGTGCTCTCCACCGTGATGAACGAGTGGGCACCGAACGCCAAGATCATCCACATCGACGTCGACCCGGCCGAGATCGGCAAGAACCGCGCTGCGCACATCGGCATCGCCGGCGAGGCCAAGGCGGTGCTCGACGCCCTGGCCGACGCCTACGTGCAGCAGGAGTCGCGCCACGACGACGCCGCGCGCGCCGCGTGGATGAGCCGTATCAACGCGTGGCTCGAGGAGTACCCCTACACCATCGACGACGACGAGCCGGGCGTCATCGCCCCGCAGAACGTGATCAGATCGGTTTACGACATCACCGGCGGCGACGCCATCGTTGCCACCGAGGTGGGCCAGCACCAGATGTGGGCCGCGCAGTTCTACCCGTTCGAGAAGCCGCGCCGGTGGATCACCTCGGGCGGCCTCGGCACGATGGGCTTCGGTCTGCCCGCCGCGCTGGGCGCGCAGGTGGCGTTCCCCGATGAGCTCGTGGTGGACATCGCCGGCGATGGCTCGTTCGAGATGACCCTGCAGGAGCTCTCCACCGCGCAGACCTACGGGCTGCCTGTGAAGATCGTCATCCTCAACAACGGCTTCCTCGGCATGGTGCGCCAGTGGCAGGAGCTCTTCTGGGACAAGCGGTACTCCAACACCAGCTTCGGTGAGTTCCAGCCGGACTTTGCCGCCTTGGCCGGTGCCTACGGCATCCCCGGGATGCGCATCGAGGACCCGGACGAGCTCGAGGACGCCCTGCGCGAGACGCTCTCCACCGACGGCCCCGCGCTCATCGACATCCAGGTGAACCGCGACGCCAAGGTGTTTCCCATGGTCCCGCAGGGTAAGGGCCCCGACGCCATGCTCGTGAGGGATCCCGCCAAGTAGCCGACGCCTGAGGGTGTCCGCGTCGACGCGGGATCTTCATAACGGGGGACGCAGGCACTGACCGTACTCAGCGCGAATGCACGGCAACGCGCGCACAATATGAGGGCAGCCGCTGTTCACCACCCACCCATGGGATCGAGCTGGCTTGAGCACCGCGTCCAATCAGGAAGCCGGGATGGCCATCGGGTCGCTCGCACGCCGCACCGGCGTGCCGGTGGACACCCTTCGCGCGTGGGAGCGCCGCTACGGCGTGCTGCGCCCCACTCGCACCGCGGGGGGCCAGCGCCGGTACGGCGACCGCGACGTCGAGCGCGTGCTCTGGCTCGCCGCGCGGGTGGCCGAGGGGCAGCGCATCTCGGACGCCGCCGCAGCCCTCAACGCCTTCGGGCGCGAGGGTGAGCAGGCCGGCGCCGGCGCCGGGCCTACCGACGCGCTCGCATCGCGCCTCGCCGCCACCGCCCGCCAGGGTGACGGACCGCGCGTGGAGCTCGAGCTCGACCGGGCCTTCGGGGCGCTCCCCCTGGTGCAGGCGATGGAGCTCGTGGTCTTCCCAGCCCTCGCCGAGCTGGGCCAGCGATGGGCCGAGGGCGAGCAGGTGGTGGTGGGAGAGCACATGCTGAGCGCCGCCACGGAGCGGCGACTTGCCGCACGCCTCTCAGCGGCGCGCCGCCTGCGCGGGCCCATGGGCATCGTGGCCTGCCCATCGGGCGAGCGCCACGCGGTGGGCGCGCTGTGCCTCGCGGTGCTCATGGCGCAGGACGGCTGGCGCGTGAGCTTCCTCGGCGCCGACACGCCGCTCCCCGACGCCGACTCCATCGCGCAGGCGCGTCGCGCCCGGGCCTGCGTGGCCGTGTGCACAAACCCCGGATCGGCCACGATGGCTGCCGGGCAGATCGCCGAACTGTCGAACGCCCAGCTGTGGGTGCTGGCCGGGCCCGACGCACCCGACCCCGGCGCGCACCAGATGCCCGTGTGGGGCCCCACGCTCGAGGATGCCCGCACTGCGGCGGCCCTGCGGGCGGCCGACTCCGGCTCGCGGTAGCCCCGGACGCAGCGAGGGCACCGGTCGGAGGCCCTCCCCGGTGACTCCCGTCCCCGACGCGGGTTACCTGCCGCGTACCGTCAGTCGGATACCGCGCCACGGGTTGACGGCGTACCCGGGAATCGTCTGCGGGGTGGTGCCCACCGCCGACAACCACATCTGGTACGCCGTGGCCGTAACGACGCCGCCGTGCCAGCGACGCCAGACGATCTTGGGGTTCTGATCGGGCGGCGGCGCTGAGATGGTATCGGTGGTCTCCACCACGTTGCCACCCTGGTCGAGCGTGCCCCAGGGCGAGCGCGTGGCCGCCTGCCCCACGGTGCTCACGTTGCCCACGTAGATCTTCGCGGCGGGAACGAACGGGGTGATCGCGCACTGCGCGGCGGTGAACTGCGACGGGCACCAGTTCGGGGCGATGCCGGGCAGCGCCTCGAAGCTCGCCAGCGGCTGCGTGCCGGCGTTGGTCACGTTGCCGTTGGCGTCGAGTTGCGTCTGGTTGGGCTGCTGGCCCGACGCGCACCCCTGGGTGTCCACGGCGCAGTTGGTGTAGATGCCCGGGTTCGTCGGGTAGTCCCACCATGAGAACTTGCCGCCGCCGTTCGGGTCGAAATAGGCGGCCTTGATCCACTCATCCTGGCTCGACACCGCGAATCCCGACTTCAGGTTGCGCGTGGCCTTGCGGTTCTTCATGGTGTACTGGCCGGTCTCGGTCTTGGTCGAGAGCCGCACGGTGAACGTGGTCACGGCCAGTCGCGTGCCGGCGGGCGTGGTGACGAACCTCCGACGCTTCGACAGCTGCGTGCCGTTCTGGATCGAGTTGGCCAGGCGGGCGCCGCGCGAGAAGTCACCCTGGTTGTAGGGCTTGTTGGCCCACACCGGCGATGACACGTAGTACCGCTGGCCGCGCGGGGAGCGCATGTTCTTGTTGATCGACCCGTACTTGGGCCACATGCGCGAGCTCTGGGCGATGTCCCACAGGTGGCGCGGGTTGCGGCCCAGTGGGTCCGCGGTGTTGAGGAACGTCACGTACTGCGCGGTGGTGAGCTCGGTCTCGCCGATCTGGTACGGGTACGCCACGCTGCCCACCTGCATGCAGGACGTTGCCGAGACCTTCTGCACCGACGGATCGGGGTTGGCGCTGACGGCCGCCCGCACCGCGGGGAAGGCCTGCAGGCACGCGGCACGGTTCGGGTAGACGTCGTTGTAGAAGGGGATGATCCACGCGGCGTTGTTGCCCGGCGACGCCACCCGCACCGTGCTGAGCGAGATGACGCCAGGGTTGGACGGCGGGGGCGGCGGGATCTCGCTCACCGTGCCCGGCAGGAAGTTCGCCGTGTAGAGGTAGCCGGCGGCGTCGGAGGTGATGCCGATGGGCCGCTTGCCGGTCTGCGCGATCACCGTGGACTTCCCGCCCGGCGTGATCTGCGACACGCTGCTGGCGCCGTCATTGGTGGTGTAGACGTTGCCGTAGGGGTCGACGGTGATGCCGATGGGGCGACGACCCGTGCTTCCGAGGATCGTCGAGGTGCCCGACGGCGTGATCTTCGAGACGTTCCCGGAGTTCCAGTTGGCGGTGTAGATGTTGCCGCTCCCGTCGATGTCGATGGCCTGCGGCCACGCACCGGTGGTACCGAAGGTCGACGCCGCGCCGGCGGAGGTGATCTTGGTGACGGTATCCGCGCCCTCGTTCGCCGTGTAGACGTTGCCGGCGGGGTCGAGCACGATGCCCAGCGGGCGGGCCCCGGTGGAGCCCAGCACCGACGACGCGCCGGCCGGGGTGATCTTGGTCACCGTGCTGTCGAGGTAGTTCGTGGTGTAGACGTTGCCCGCGGAGTCCACGGCGATGCCGATCGGCTGGCGTCCGGTGGTGCCGAGCGTCGACGACGCGCCGGCCGGGGTGATCTTGGTCACCGTGCCGTCGCCGAGGTTGCTGGTGTACACGTTGCCCGCCGAGTCGAGGGCGATGCCGCGCGGCGTGGATCCGGTGGTGCCGAGCACCATCGACTTGCCCGTGGGCATGATCATGGTGACGGTGTTGGCACGGGAGTTCGCCGTGTAGACGTTGCCCATGGCGTCGACGGCGATGCCGTCTGGGCCGGCACCGGTCTTCGCCAGCAGCGACGACCCGCGCAACGACGGGGCCGCGGTGGCCGACTGCACCGCAACGCAGGTCACGAGGGTGCATGCAAGCGCGGCCAGGGCGATGCGGCGAGCCGCCTTGGGGCCGGGGGTTCTGTGCATGACGTCGGGTCCTTCATTGGCGACGGGGTCGCCCGGAGTATGCCACAGGAGAAATGCTGGCCTGCCGCAGGCCTTCCCCACGGCGGGGAGGGCCCTACTCGTCGTCGACGACGAACTTGTACGAGTAGTAGATGTCGCCCTCGTGCCCGAGCTTCATGCGGCGGAGCGTGGCGGCCACCCGGGTGCCCACCTCCACGGCGTCGGGGTCCACGCCCATGACGGGCGCGGGCAGGTTGACGCCCTCGTCCATCTGGATGTGCCCCACCACGTAGGGCTCCTGCCCCAGGAACTCGCGGGGTGGGTAGTACACCACCGTGTAGTTGGTGATCTCGCCCTTGCCCGCGAGCTCGAACTCGCTCAGGGAGTCGCCTCCGCACTTGTAGCAGTGGCTGCGCTCCCACCAGGGGCTGAGCTCGCCGCACTTGTCGCACTTCATGGCGAACAGCTGCAGCTTCGGCGGCCCGAGCCGCGAGAACTCGATCGCGGATACGGTCATCGGCTAGCCCTCGCGTTGGTAGATGTGGATGGCGCCCACCGAACCCGGGCCGCCACGACAGGCCGAGATGCCGATCTCGGCGTCCTTGCGCAGCATGCCCTCGGGGGCGGTGCCGCGCAGCTGCTCGACGATGTCCACAGCCTGGGTGCTGCCGGTGGCGCCCAGCGGGTGGCCCTTGCACAAAAGGCCGCCCGACGGGTTGATGGCGATCGTGCCGTCGAGCCAGGTCGAGCCGTCCTCGGCGCCCTTCCAGCCGTCGCCGCGCTCGGCGAAGCCCAGGCCCTCGATGCCCAGGGGCTCCTGGATGGCGAACGAGTTGTAGATCTCGGCCACGTCCACGTCGTCGGGCCCGATGCCGGCCATCTCATAGGCGCGCTCCACGGGGCGGGCGAAAAGGTTGTAGGCATCGTCCAGCGTGTCGCTGGCCTGGTACCAGGTGCCCGATCCCATGCTGGTGGCGGTGATGAACACCTGCGGCTTATTCGCCTGCGCCTCGAGGATCTCCGGGCGGCACAGCACCAGGGCCGACGCGGCGTCGGTCATGGGGCACACCTCATACAGCTTGAGCGGGTCGGCCACCTTGGCGCTCTTCATCACCTCGTCCACCGTGCACTCGAAGCGCAGGTGGGCCGACGGGTTGCGGGCGCCGTAGTAGTGGTTCTTGACCGACGTGTGGGCGAGGTCCTCCTCGCTCACGCCGTAGGTCTGCATGTACTTGCGCGCGGTGAGCGCGGTGCCCGAGGGGAAGGTCAGCCCGGAGAAGTACTCCTCCTTGCTGTCGGCGGCCTGGGCGATGATCGAGGTGCCCTCGACCGTGGCCAGGTCGTTCATCTTCTCGCAGCCCAGCACCATGACGGTGTCATAGAGCCCCGAGGCGATGGCCACGCAGCCCAGGTGCAGGGCCCACGCGCCGGTGCCGCAGGCGGCCTCCACGCGCACGGCCCCGGCCGGGACCACGCCCAGGTGGTGCGCCACCATGAGGCCGGTGGAGTTCTCGTAGTTGAAGCCGACCGAGCCGACGTTGCCCACGTAGAGCATCTGGATGTCCTGCGGGGACACCCCGGCGTCGTTCATGGCCTTGCGCCCGGCCTCCACTGCCAGGTCCTGGAGCGACTTGTCGTGCTGGATCTTGTGCGGGGTCTTGCCGATCCCCAGGACGCCGACCTTCATGCCTTCCTCCACTCCTTCGCCTAGTGGGGCTGCTGCTGGCGCCCCTCTGTCCAGCGGTAGTAGGTGCCGACGGCGATCTCCTCGCCAGCGTCAATCATCTCACGTGCGCCGACCGACTTCGGCTTCCTGGTGACCTCCATCTCCTGCGCGACCGCCTCGCCGCCACCGTAGGCCAGGGCCAGCAAAGTGCTGCCCTTGCGCGAGGCGTCGAGTCCCAGGCACAGCGCCAGCCCCACCGAGGCGGCGCCGACGTTGCCGATGTCACCCACGAACTGCGTGGATTCCAACTGCTTCGGCTGCGCGCCGAGGCGTGCGAGCCCGCGCAGCACCTGCGGGTGCGGCTGGCTCGGGCAGATGCTCGTGTACTTGCCCGTGGGGCGCTCGGTGACCTTCTCGAGGCCCTTGGCCGCGGCGCCGGTGGCCCGGGCGTAGGCGTCGAACAGTACCTCGAGCCGGAACCGGGGCTCCTGCTCGCGGCCGAGCATCCACACGTCGAAGACCTCCTCCGCCGCCCGCGACTGCGGACCCAGGGTCGCGATGCCCTCGGCCTTCTTGCCGGGATCGATCACGAAGGCGGTGGCCGCGCCGGCCGAAAGCACGTCGGCGACGCGGTCGCGGTAGCTCACCAGGTGATCGGTGGCCACTACGAGGGTGGGGCCCACGTCGAGGGTCTGCGCGATGCGGAATGCGTCGAGCAAACCCGTGGCGTTGGCGCCCAGGTCGATGTGCACGGCCCCAGCGTCCAGGCGCAGGGCCAGGCCGAGGGTCTGCGACATCTTGCGCAGTTCGAAGGGCGGGGCCTGGGTGGTGGTGATGACCGCCCCCAGGCCCCTCTCGCCCTTCAGTGCCTGGCGCGCCGCCTCGTAGGCCATCGTGAGGGTGTCCTCATCGAGGCCCGGGGTGGCGAGCCCGCGCGACCGGGGACGTCCCGGTCGCCCGTAGAACTTCTGGATCTCACCGAGCGGCGCCCGATACTGCGGTACGTAGGCCCCGTAGCTGGTGAGTACCGCCATTAACTAGCGCTTCACCTTCACACCGGCCTCTTCGCGATCCCAGGTGTCCGCCGTAATGCCCTCGTCGCGCAGCTTGACCTTCTGCACGCGCTCGGTGGGCGTCTTGGGCAGGGCATCCACGAACCGGATGTAGCGCGGCACCATGAAGTACGGCATGCGCTCGGCCATGAACTCGGTGAGCTCAACCATGTCCGGCACGTCGCCCTCGGCCACGCACACGATCATGATCTCATCCTCGCTCGAGGCACCCTCGCCGGCCTTCACGCCGATGGCGGCGGCTTCCTTCACGTTGGGGTGCTCCGACACCTGGCGCTCCACCTCCATCGACGAGACGTTCTCGCCGCGGCGCCGGATGTAGTCCTTCACGCGGTCCATGAAGTAGATGTACCCGTCGTCGTCCATGCGGCCGAGGTCGCCGGTGTGGAGCTTCAGGTTCTTGAAGTCATCCGCCGTCTTCTCGGGCATGCCGTAGTAGGCACGCATGATGATGTTCGGGATCTTCATATCCACCACGATCTCGCCCGGGGTGTCGGCGGGAAGCGGGCGGTCGGTGCCCGGCTCCACGATGAACACCTCGTAGCCGGGGTTGGCCCGGCCGATCGAGCCCGGCACCGGCGGCTGCGTGGGGTCCATGTAGGTAGCCATGCCGGTCTCGGTGAGGCCATAGCCCTCGATGAACTTGACGCCGAAGCGGTCCTGGAAGTCGTAGTAGATGTCCTTCGGCGTCGGCGCGGCGAACACGGTGTGCACCTTGTGCGCCTTGTCGAGGTCCGACGGCGGGATGTTCCAGATGAAGTACGACACCGCGCCGATCGAGTTGAAGATGGTGGCCTCGGCGTCGATCACCTGCTGCCAGAACTGGCTCGACGAGAAGCGCTCCACGTATGCGATGCGGGCGCCGGCGACCAGGGCCGGGTAGCCCGACAGCACCTGGGCGTTGCTGTGGAACAGCGGCAGGCACGAGAAGAAGGTGTCCTCCGCCAGCTCCTCCTGCGACCGGCCGGCGGTGGCCGACACGACCTCCAGCAGGCCGCGTGCCGAGAAGTAGTCGGCGGCGTTCTGCTTGATCACGCCCTTCGAGCGACCGGTGGTGCCTGAGGTGAACATGATGCGGGCGTCATCCACCCACGAGTACTCCACGCCGTCGGGCTCGCTATCGGGCGAGTCCATCAGCGCCTCGAGCGTCTCCCACTTGAACGACGGGTCGGGGCCCTCCTGGTTGCCCGTCTTCATCACGATGACGTGCTCCAGCATCGGGAGCTCCTTCGCGATGAAGTCCAGGCGGTCGAGGAAGATGTCCGAGATGAACAACTTCTTGGCCTCGACGAGGTTGATGGTCCAGGACAGGAAGTCACCCTTGTAGGCGGTGTTGATCGACGACATCACGGCGCCGGCCTTGAGGACTCCGTACCAGACCGGCAGGAACTCCTCGCAGTTCGGCAGCATCACGCTGACCGACTCACCGTGCGTCACGCCGCGGGCCAGGAGGCCGTTGGCCACGCGGTTGGCGCGGGCGTTGACCTCGCCGTAGCTCACCCACCCGTTGTCCGCGAACTTCAGGTAGTCGCGGTCCGGGTGCGCCTCGGCCTTCTCGCGCAGCACTTTGGCAAGGATCCACTGGGTGGGATCCTCCTTCGCGTACCAATCACTCCAGTCAGCCATCGCCGTTTCTCTCCTCGTGAGGCTCTCGGTTAGCGGTGCCCGCGGCGTCAGGCGGGCGTGAACTTGGGCAGGGTGATCTCGTCGGTGACGTCGTCGAAGACGATCTGCACCTTCATGCCGATCTTGACGTTCTCGGGGTCCAGCGACGGGTAACCATCCTCGTCCTTCACGAGGATGGTCATCATGCGCGGGCCCTCGTCGAGGTCGACCAGCGCCACGATGTGCGGCGGGTCGCCCTTGTAGGCCTTGCTCGGCCCGATGAAATGGACTGAGTACGTATAGATGGTGCCGTTGCCCGTCGCCTCGATCCACGATGTGCGGCTCAGCGTGCCGGGGGCATACCTTCGCGGGTACCAGAACGGCTTGCCGGTGTCGTCGGCAGGCAGCAGGAACCTGTGCTCCTTCAGGGCCTCCCAGAACTCCTGGTCCTCGGGACGCAGGTCGGGGAGGGGCTTGGTGTATTCGGGCTTCTCGGACATGTCGCGGTGCCTCCTGGTTCTCGTCGTGGCAGTGGGCTATGCCGCCGACGGCGGCTCGCTGGAGAGCACCAGCGCGCTCGTGGCCGCGAGGATGCCGCCCGACCCGTTCGTGATCGCGAGCTTCGCGCCGGGAACCTGGTGGTTGCCGCCGTTGTACTCGGTCTTGTCCGAATCATCGGCCTCGCCGCGCAGTTGCAGTACGGCCTCGACGATGTGATGCATGGCACCGAGGTGCGCCTGGCGAATGAGCCCGCCGTGCGTGTTCATGGGGAGCTTGCCGCCCAGCTTGGCGTTGCCCTCCAGCACCCAGTCACCCGCCTCGCCGGGGCCGCAGATGCCGAAGCCCTCCAGCGCGATGAGCGGGGTGAACGAGAACGAGTCGTAGATCTCGGCCACGTCGAGGTCCTGCGGGGTGATGCCGGCGACCTCCATCGCGCGACGGCCGGCGCGGCCGAGCCCGTCGCGCACCGAGGCCACCGACTCGGCCTCGGAGATGTACTGGTGCGAGAAGCCCTCGCCGATGCCGGTGATGTACACGGGCTTCTTCTTCATGTTCTTGGCGCGGGACTTTGTGGTGACGATGAACGCCGCGGCGCCATCGCTCACCAGCGAGCAATCCTTCGCGTGGAATGGGGTGGCGATCCAGCGGTCGGCCATGATGTCGTCGATGGTCTCGACATCGCGGAGCATGGCGTTCCACTTGAGGGCGGCGTGCTCCGACTGGGTGGCCACCACGGCCGCCAGGGCCTCCTGCGGGATGTCGTGCTCGTACATGTAGCGCTGGGCGAGCAGGCCGTATCCGCCGATGGTGGTCAGGCCGAAGGGGGCCTCGTACGCGCCGTGGCTCATCTCGCGGGCCATGGCGATCATTCCCGACGCCGAGATGCCCGAGCGGGTGTTGTCGCCGCGCACGCACAGCACGACCTCCGCGAGGCCGGCGTCGATGGCCATTGCGGCCTGGACGGCCATCAGGGGCGCCGTGGCACCGCCGACGGCGACAGAGGAGAAGTAGCCGGGCTTCATGCCCATGTAGTCGGCCAGCGTCGTCGAGTGCATCAGCGTCGACTCCACGAACGAGAACGCGGTGACGATGCCGTCAACGTCCTTGAGCTCGAGGCCGGCGTCCTCAAGGGTGATGCGGGTGACCTCGGTGAGCAGCTCGAACGAGCCGCGGTCCGAGATGATGCCCTGCTCTGTCTCACCCACACCGGCGATGCAGATGCCCTTCTTCAGCATCCGGCGCGCTTGCTTGACGTCCGGCGTTCCCTCTGCCATTCCGTAGTCCTCCACGTGGTTTGAATCGGTCGCGGGCGCGGCGGAGACGACCACCGAACCCGAGGGCATCGGGACGCCTTGGCAACGACCGGAACGTGATCGAGCGACCCTGTGATGGGTCACGCTGCTTACCGGTTGAGGAAGTTACCCACCCGGGGGCGGCTTTGCACGAGAACGGTCATCGGCCCCTGTGACGGTGAGTCAGGCGTCAGGAGCGCCGCGCAGGGGCAGGCCCGCGCGAAGCTCGGAAATGCCCTCGGCGCACACGCCGTGCTCCAGCCACGGGCACCCCTTGCACAGGTGCGTAAGGTCATCCGGGGCCACGCGCTCGCGCACCCGGGCCCGCAGGTCGTCCCAGGGCATCTCGACACCCGACTCCACGCCCAGCACCCCGGCCACGCGGGCGTCCTGGCGCACCACCGACTGGCCGTACTGCAGGCAGCCGCCTACCGAGAGCGACGGGCAGGCCCTGCACACGGCGTCCGATCCCACCCGCACGAGCACGCGGATCCCCGGCTCATCGCGAAGGCGCGCCACGATGCCCGCCAGCGACGCCACGAAGCCCTCCGAGTAGCCCATTCCCCGGAACCCATGCACGCACAGCGCATGGTGGGCGCTCAGCTCGATGAGGTCGTCGGGCATGGCTGCAGGCTAATGCCCCCCGCGGCTAGGCGCCGGCGGTGTCGAGGCGCGGGGGGCCGGCCGCCATGAGGGCGTCGGCAATGGCCTCGGTGAGGAACTGCACGCGCGCCCACAGCAGGGCGGCCTCGCGGGCGCGGGCGGTCTCGGGCGCGCGCTCCCACAGCGGAGCGGCAACGTCGGAGCCCGACAGCCCCTCGGGAGTGGTGCGCGCGACAGCGTCGTCCACCAGCTCGCGGTTTCTGAGCAGGTGCTCCGACTGCCACTCGGTCACGCGCCTCGCGAACGCCGGGCCGTCGTCCCCGCCGGGGTGGCACGTGGTGCCGATGCCCTCGGCGAACAGCCGGCCGAGCGATCGCAGCTCCACCTCGCGGTGGTCGTCGTTCGGGTCGGCGGCGCGCCCGCGCTGCTCGGCCCTGGACTCCTCGTCGAGCCGCAGGGCCTCAAGGCGCTCCTCGCCCGATGCCAGCCACTTGTCCATACCTGAGGTGAAGTCGGCGGGCGCGGCGGTCCAGTTGGCCTGGATCGCCGCGGCCAGGTGCCGCAGCCACGCGCGGGCGGATGCCTGCCGGGCGCGGTCGAGCCGCTCCTCCGGGTTGGGGAGCCCCTGCCCGCCCTCGGCGGCCATGAACTCCTGGATCAGGGCCTTCGAGCCCTCCTCCTTCATCTTCTCGTCGAGGGCGGGGCGGTTGTCGACCATCCAGGCGACGAGGGTCGCCCCGAGCTGCTCGGCGCTGTACTCCTGTTCATCAGGCACGCGGCGACGCTACCATCGGCTCCCGAAACCCGGTAACCGAGATCGGTGACTAAGGAGAACTGGTGGCCGACGATCCGTACTACAGCAAGGAGACCGATACCTATCGCGTGATCCACAAGGGTCACCCGAGCGCGTCTGCGGTGACGAACACCGAGGGTGTCACGGTCTTCTTCGACCCGGACAACAACGACGTCCTGGGCTTCTCGATCGCGAACTTCTCGAAGTACTACGAGGACCACGTCACACCCGAGGGCGAGTTCGAGGTAGTGCTCCCGGCCCGCGTGCCGGCGAACCTCGAGGAGGAGATGGACTTCGACGAGGAGAGCATGACCACCAACGTCAGGATCGCCGAGATCTACTAGCCCTCCGGCGGTACTCGCGCCGTCCCACCCGGCGGCCCGTAGAGGCCCTCCCCCTTTCGCGGTATCGATGCAGCCGGAGGGGGCGTCGCGGCACGGGCCGGCAGGCGGGAGATCGGTGGGATCTGGTCAGCGGGACAGCAGGTCTGCGACCCCGGGAAGCACCTCGGGCGACGGGCGGGGGATGATCAACGTGGCATAGCGACCGTAGTGCGTGCGCGTGGTGCCCACGATGGCCAGCTTCGATCCATGCCTGAGCGGCACGGAGGGCAGCATGGCCATGGGGTCGGTGCGCAACTGGGTGTCGATCACCAGGAAGAGGTCGCTCCACGCGGCCATGTCCCAGGCGCGGATGATCGCCTGCTCCACCAGGGGCTCCCCCCACAGCGTGCCCGTGGGCCGAAGCGGATAGCCGCAGCCGTCGCGCGTGCAGCGCGGCACGCCGTCGTCGGATGCCGCGGCGAGCCCTCTTACCTCGGAAAGCGCGTAGACGTCGTCGCACCGCGTGCACCGGCACGACAGCACGTTGGCGTGCACCTCGATCAGGTCGCCCTCCCCGGCCTTGCCGTGCAGGTGATCCACCGCCTGCGTGATGATCGCCTTGATCACCCCTGCGGCCTCGAGCCGCCCGAGCGCCACGTGTGCCTCGGTCACCTCGCGCTGCGATGCCTCCACCGCGCGGGGCAGCCAGTTGTCCCAGAATCGCGCCGGCTCGGTGAGCAGGACCTCGAGGCTCGCGGCCTCCCCCCAAGCGCTGCCGGCGGCCTTGGCCTCGGTTTCCTCGGTGGCGCCCAGGCGCACGCCGGTCATGGCCACGCAGCGGTCCGACTGGGCGAGCAGGTCGGCGAGCGCCCGGATGTCCGCATCGAGATCGTCCGCCATCGGCGCAGCCTACGAGACCACGACGGGCTCGGGGCGGCGCAGGGCGTCCACCGCGCGGATTCCCACGGTGCCCACCCACAGGGCCGCGCATGCGCTGGTGACGGCCAGGATCAGCAGCGCCGTGGTGAGCCCGAGGGCGTCGGCCAGCACGCCCACGACCAGCAGCGGAATGGAGAACCCGCCCAGGTAGCAGGCCACGTAGTAGGCCGAGAGCAGCTTGCCGCGATGCTCCACGGGCGCGATCTCGGTGGTGAGGTCCACGCCCCCCTTCATGATCAGCCCGCACGCCGCGCCGGTGATGGCCACGCTCACCAGCAGCAGGGTCTCCGACTTCAACGGCGCGGCCGCCACCGCGCCGAAGAACGCCACCGCGCCCACGGCGAGGCCGATGAGAATCGCGCGGCGCGGCGCCATGTTGGGCACCAAGGCCTGGCTTATCGCGCCGCTCACCAGCACCAGGAACCCCGCGGCGCCCACCAGGGCGTAGCTGGTGATGCCGAGCACCCGCACAGTGAACACCGGGATCAGCGACAGCGACACGCCGTCGAAGAGGCTGAGGATCATCCCTGACGGCACGAGCACCCGCCAGAACACCGACCTCCCGCGCGCGGGTACCTCGAGTGCCAGGCGAATCGGACGCCGGCCGCGCTCGATCACGGTCTCGGGCAGGAACACCACGATGCCCGCGGCGATCGTTAGCAGCACGAGGTGCGCTGCGAAGGGCAGCTGGAACGGATCGGGCGCGTACTGGATGAGGATTCCGCAGATGCCCGGGCCCAGCCCGAGGCCCAGCCGCACCGAGATGCTGGCGAGCGCCGACGAGAACCGTCGCTTGCCCGTGGGGCTGGCATCGACCAGGAACGCCGTGCAGGTTCCGAAGAACGCCCCGGTCGCCGCGCCCTGCAGCCCGCGGGCGATGAGCAACCCGGTGAGGCCGGGCTCGCTGAGGATGATCACCTGCGCCACGGCCAGCGTTCCGATGGCGCCGAGCAGCACCGGGCGCCGGCCGATCTGGTCGGAGAACTGCCCCAGCGTGAGCATCGACGGCACCAGCGCCGCCACGTAACAGAGCAGGAAGAGCGTGACGACGGTGTCGTTGAAGCCCAGATCCTCCTGGTAGAGCGGGATGAGGGGGGTGATGAGGCTGGTGCCCATCGCGAAGAAGAGCAGCACCACCCATGTCCGCCACACGCGCCCCATTGGCCCGGACTCTATGGCGTGCGGGCGCCTACGTGGCGCGCAGCGCGACCGCATGCCAGCGGCCCACCGACTCGCGGCACACCTGCGCCAGGCCGCGCATACCCCAGGCGGCCGCCACGTCGTCCATGTCGTCGGCCTGCAGGCCCGACACCAGCACGGCCGCGGGCACGGGATCACCCGGCACCGACAGCAGGGCGTCCTGCGCCACCCGGGGGGCGTTCACCAGCACAACGCGACCCGCCACCTCATCGGGCGCGAGCACGCCCAGGGCCGCACGGCGCACCGAGACCAGGGCATCGAGCCCGCTGGCCCATGCCGACTCCCGGGCCTGCGTGACGGCCTGCGGGTCCAGGTCCACGGCCAGCACCGGGCCCCGCCCCAGGCGCGCCCACGCGAGCGCGAGGATGCCGCTGCCGCATCCGGCATCGAGCGCCGGGCCATCGGGAAGGTCGGCGAGCATGTCCAGGCACATGCCCGTGGTGGCGTGCTCGGCAAGGCCGAAGCCCTCGCCATCCACCAGCACCACCTCGGGCATGCCGGGCGGGGCGGGCGCATGGCCCGGCGAGCGGCGGTACACGCCGCCGCCCACCGCCGCGGGAAACGGCAGCGGAGCAGCGGGCCGGTCATCGGGCCGCCACGGCAGCGCCACGGTCGCCAGCCGCGCGCGCTGCTCATGGACGTCCCGGCCACCCGCGAGCGGCGCCAGCACAAGTCCGCCGGGCACCCAGCCAACGGGCTCCAGACCGGCCAGCAGCGGGAACTGCGCAGCCAGCGCCGCCGGGTCGCCGCTGACCACGATGCGGGACGGCACGGCGCTCCTAGACTCACCCACCGTGACCACCGCATCCACCGAGATGATCGACGTCGCCCGCTACGCCGTGCAGGAGACCGGCCGCATGGACATCGACCAGCGGCTCGACCTCATCGCCGCCGGCGCCCGCGCAATCGCGGCCGGGGAGCAGGCCATCGAGGACCTCGCCGTGGCCGAGGCCGGCCAGGCCCGCAAGTTCGCGCGGCGCGAGATCGGCAGCGCCCTCGACCTGCTCGACGCCCTGCCCGACCTGGCCGAGGCCATACGGCCGCGCGAGGTGCCGGCGCGATCGGGCACCACCCATCTGGAGTTCGCGCCCTATGGCGTGGTGTTCGGCTGGCACTCGGCGAATTCTCCCATCTGGGTGCCCACGCTCATCGCGGCGTCGGCGTTCGCGGGCGGCAACGCGGTGCTGGCCCGCCCCTCGCGCCGCGTGGGGGCGACCACCGCCCGCGTGCTCGAGGCGCTCACCTACCGCTGGCCGCTGGGTGCGGTGCAGGTGGTCAGCGCGCCACCCGACGAGGCCGAGGCCCTCATCGCGGCCCCGGGCGTGGATGCCGTGGTGGCGCACGCGTCCACGGCCACGTGCCGCCGCCACCTGGCGCGGCTGTCGGCCGCATACGCCGAGGGCGCCACCATGCGCCCGTACATCCCCGAGGCCTCGGGCAACGACGCCATCATCGTGCTGGACGGCGCCGACATGGACCGCGCGGCCGACGCCGCGGCGCTCGGCGGGTTCGCCAACGCCGGGCAGCTGTGCATGGCCGCCAAGCGCATCATCGTGGAGCGCGCCGCGCGTGACGAGTTCGTGCCCCGGCTCATCGAGGCCGTGCGGGGGCTCGTTACCGGTCCCGCCGACGACGAGCGCACCGACGTGGCCCCCATCGCCTCCACCGCCCTGGCCCGGGCGGTGGACGACCTTGAAGAGGCCCTCGCGGCGGGCGGCAAGGTGATCACGGGAGGCGGCGCGAGCGCCGGGGGTGACAGTCACCCCCATGCTGGCGTCCCCTTCGAGCCGACCGTCGTGCTGCTTCCCCGATCCGCGCTTCACGTTCGCCTGTGGCGGGACGAGTCGTTCGCCCCGCTGCGCGGCCTGGCGATCGCGGATGACGCCCGGCAGGCCGTGGCGCTGGCCAACGACACGCCGTTCGGCCTCGGGGCCGCGGTGTTCGGGCCGCATGAGGCCGCCATGAACGTGGCCACCGCGCTCAAGGGCGCGCGCATCACCGTGAACGAGGGACCGCTCTACCAGGACCCGCACCTGGTGGTGGGCGGCATCGGCGATTCCGGCCTGGCCGGCGCGCGGCCCAAGGTGGAGCAGCTGGTGTTCGCGCGGCGCGTGCACGTGGCCGCGCCGGGGTAGCGCCCTAGGCCAGCACCCGCAGGTGCTGCCAGCGGATGAAGGCCTCGAGGCCCGGCTGGCCGAGCTCTGCGCCCACGCCCGACCCCTTCCATCCGGCGTACGGCGCATAGGGCACCACCACGCGCCAGCCATTCACCACCACGGTGCCGCACTCGATGCGCTCGGCCACCTCGAGCGTGCGCCGCGAGTCGCCTCCCACCACGTACGACACCAGGCCGTAGTCGGGGCGGTTGGCCTCGGCGATGGCGTCCTCCACGTCGTCGTAGGGCATCACCGCCAGCACGGGCGTGAAGGGCTCCTCGTCCACCAGCAGCACGCCCGGCCCGGCACCGGTCACCAGCGCGGCCTCCACGTAGTTGCCGTCCAGCAGGGCGCCGCCCTCCACGGTGGCGCCCTTCGCGCGAGCGTCATCGAGCAGCATCGCGTGCCGGTCGCGCCCGCGGTCGGTGGCCATCGGCCCCAGCTGCAGCGCAGCGATTCCCGGCCGCAGGCGATCCAGGAACTCCTGCTCCATCGCACGCGGCACCAGCACGCGGTTCACCGAGTAACAGGCCTGCCCGCAGTTGGCGAAGCCCTGCACCAGGGCCACCTCCACCGCGGTGTCGAGGTCGCCGTCGTCGAGGATCACCAGCGAGCCGTGGCCGCCGAGCTCGAGCGACAGGGCCTTGAGGCGCGGCGACGCCCATGCAGCGATCTGCTCGGCCACCCGGCGCGATCCGGTGAACGCCACCTTGTCCACGCCCGGGTGGGTGCAGAGCGCCTCGCCCAGCACGGGCCCGTCGCCCGTGATGCACGACACCACGCCGTCGGGCAGGCCGGCCATGGTTGCCAGGTCGCACAGCATGCGCGCAGCCAGGGGGGCCTCCTCGGCGGGCTTGACGATCATGCAGCACCCCGCCGCCAGCGCGGGGCCCATCTTCCAGAGCACGAGGGCCACGGGGAAGTTCCACGGGGTGATGGCCGCCACCACGCCGATCGGAGCAGGCCGCACGATCGATCCGGTGGAGAGCGTGGGGCCCGGCAGCTGCATGGTCCACAGGCGCTCGGCCTCGCCCGCGAAGTGGTGCATCACCTCGCACGCGCGCGCCACCTCGGCCTGGGCCTCCCCGAGCGGCTTGCCCTCCTCGCGGTGGATGGTCTCGGCCAGCACGGGCTGGTGCTCGTCGAGCACGGCGGCGTAGCGGCGGATCGCCTCGGCCCGCCCCTGCGGCCCCAGGGCATCCCAGCCGGGCAGCGCCGCGCGCGCACGGGCCACCGCGGCATCGACGTCCTCGGGGCGCCCCGCGGCGATCTCGGCGATGACCTCGCCGGTGGCGCGGTCATCAACGGGGAGCCAGTCCGGGGTGTCGACCCGGGAGTCGCCGATCACCAGGGAGTAGCGCGGTGCGGGCATGCCATCACCCTACCGCCGACGTCAAAGAGGCGTCCGGCCGGCTAGGCCTTGTCAGGCACGCGCACCACATGTCGCACGCGCCACGCCGGGTCATAGCCCGGGACGTCCTGAATATCGGCGTGGGAGAGCCGGCGCGCGTCCTGGGCATCGGCGGCCCACACCTCGAGCTCATGTACGTCGCGTCGCTCGAAGAAGTCGTCCTTGGCCTCCCACACCGCGTACACCACACGGAAGCGGTGGGTGCCCGGGGCCTGTGGCGTGAGGGGCTTGAGCACGCCGAGCGACCACTTGTCCTCACCGCTCCGGCGCTCCTCCAAATGGCGCCGCGCAGTGGTGCGCGCTCCGGCCAGGTCAGGCGCTTCGAAGACCACTCGGCCGGCGACGCGCGGGCGCCGCGCGCCGGGTGGACGCCGGAGGATGGTGATCTCCCATGAAGGGTCGGAATCCATGGACGCGGCACTCTACCCATGCCCCGTCTGATTTGGCCGGAGTACAACGGGACGATTATTATGCACCAAAGCATACCGGTTGCCGTTTCGGGGGCGACCACCCGCAGGCCGCGGCTAGGGTCGTGCACGGACGCCGAGGCATCCCCCGATGGCGGGTGAGCCTCCGCCTCGCCCAGCACCGCCGCAGGAGACATCCATGAAGCCCGTCGCCGTCACCGCCAGCGCCATCGCCCTGGCGGCAGCCCTCGCCCCCGCCGCGCCGGGGCAGGCATCCAACGACCCGAACGACGCCGACACCCCCCTCCACATCGAGGGGAAGTCAGCGAACATGCTGCTGCGGGGCCGGGTCGCGGTGCGCAAGACCGGCACCCGCGTGGTGCGCGACAGCGCCGGCCAGAAGGTGCGAATCAGCGCGCGCAGCGTGCTCTCGCAGGCCATCACCGGCACCTCTGCCTACAAGGTGCGCTTGAAGTGGTCGTAACACCAGGAGTTCAACGCGCCCTGGGTCACCTCGATCGGCGGGGGGGGCGCCAAGGGCGCGAACGGCTGGAACTTCCGCGTGAACAGCCTCTAAAAGGCCAAGGCCGCCAACGGCGTCAACCTCACGATGGGTGACCGCGTCACCTGGTACTGGGGCCAGGAGTTCGCCACGGTGCTCGAGATCGCCGCGCCCGTCACGGGCATTGTCCCCGGTGCGGTAGTGGAACCCGGCACGTTCACCGTGACCATCGACGAGGTGACCGCCAAGAACAAGCGCTCGCCCTCCGCCGGCGCCACGGTGACCTACGGCACCGCCACGGCCACACCGATGCCAATGGCCAGGCAACCCTCACGGCGATCGCCGCCACCAACGTGCTGCGCGTGACGAAGGCCGCGCGCATCGCGGCCACCAAGCAGCTGTGCACCAGGGGCGGAGCGGACTGCCCAGAGTGACCGCATGCCCGTGATGGCACCTGACGAGGCGGCCATCGCCGCGGGCGCGCGAGCGCTCGCGGCGGGCTGCCTCGTGGCGTTTCCCACCGAGACCGTCTACGGCCTGGGCGCCGACTCTCTCGACCCCCGCGCCGTGGCCCGGGTGTTCGCCGCCAAGGGGCGACCCCCCGACCACCCGCTCATCTGCCACGTGGCCGCGGCAGACGACCTCGCACCACTGGTGGCGCACGTCACCCCTGCCGCACGGGCCCTGGCGGGCGCCTTCTGGCCCGGACCGCTCACCCTGGTGATGCCCCGATCCGATGCCGTGCCGGACGCCGTCACGGGAGGCCGCGACACCGTGGCCGTGCGCGTGCCCGCCCATCCGGTGGCCCTGGCCCTGGTGCGGGCCTTCGGTGGCCCGGTGGCCGCACCGTCGGCCAACCGCTTCGGCCGCCCCTCCCCCACCTCCGCCGCCGACGTGGACCTCGAGCTGGGTGACCAGGTGGAGGTGATCCTCGACGGCGGCCCGTGCGAGATCGGCATCGAGTCGACGGTGCTCGACCTCACCACCGATCCGCCGCAGGTGCTGCGCCCAGGGCGCATCTCGGCCGAGCAGATCGCCCACGTGCTGGGCAGCCCGGTGACTGCCGAGGCATCCGGCCCGGCGCGCGCGCCGGGCATGCTCGAGAGCCACTACGCCCCCGGGGCCCGCGTGGAGGTCGTCTCGGAGCTGGAGGTCGCGAGCCGTGCCGCCGCGCTGGCCGACGACGGCGTGCGCGTGGCGGTGCTGGCCCCCATGCCGGTCACCGGACTGCCCGCCGGCGCACTGGAGCTGGGCCCGGTGGGCGACCCCGACGGCTACGCCGCGCGCCTCTACGCCGCCTTCCGCCGGGCCGATGCCGCGGGCGCCCAGGTGATCGTCGCCGTGCCCCCGCCGCCCGAGGGCATCGGCGTGGCCGTGCGCGACCGCCTGCAGAGGGCATCCGCGGGGCCGTGACCGTTCCCCGGGGTCCCGGCCACGGGAAGGCCTACTCTCAAGACATGCGCATCACCCTGCCCGCACTCATCACGACCGCCGTCGTCGTGGCACTCGCCGCGCTGCCCGCCGTGGCCGGCGCGAGCGCCCCGGTGATCCCCGTGAAGGAACGCGGCAAGCCCGTGCTCGCCGGTACCTACCAGCGGCTCGACGGCGACCCGATCAAGCTGGCCCGCCTGCGCGGCCGGGTGGTGCTGGTGGTCAATACCGCAAGCCACTGCGGGTATTCGAACCAGTACGGCCCGCTCGAGACCCTCTGGCGCGAACGCCGCGCGAAGGGCGTCACCGTGCTGGGCGTGCCCTCCAACGACTTCCAGCAGGAGTACCCCAGCGACGCCCTGGTGAAGCGCTTCTGCAAGCGCAACTTCGGCGTGTCGTTCCCCATGCTGCGCATCTCGCCCGTCACCGGCGCCAAGGCCATCCCGCTCTTCCGAGGCCTCGCCACCCCGTCGTGGAGCAGCCAGCCGCAGTGGAACTTCAACAAGTACCTCGTCGACACCAAGGGGCGGCCCGCGATGTACTTCCCCGCCTCCGAGGAGCCTGACTCGCCAGCCATGACGAAGGCCATCGACGCGCTCCTCGCCGAGCGCACCGCCTAGCCCGAGCGGCCGCCCCCACGGCGCCCCCGGTGGGCCGCCGTGCAGATCAGCGGCGCACCAGCGTGGTGTCCTCGCGCACCGGCGCGCGTACTCCCGAACCGCCTCGCGAGGCGGCGATCACCGTGGCGCGCACCCGGGCGTGGCGCCCGAGGATTGCCCGGCCCTGGCGGGTGAGCGGCACCGATACCGTGCCCCTCCAGCCAGCGGGCAGCGTGACCCGCCGGGTGCCGAGGTCGATCCAGCGCGCGCGGTTGCCCCGGGCGGATACCCGCATGCGCAGCGCAACGGTGACCGCGCGCAGGGCTGTACCGGCCTCGCCGCAGGTGATGGGCACCGATGCCCGCCCGCCACCGGGGCGGATCGCGATGGATCGCCCGAGGCGGAGCGAGAGCGCCGGTGCGACGGGCGATACCGGGGCGGATGCCGGGACGGATGCCGGCGGCTTCGGCGTCGGCACCGCCTCCAGGGCGGCGTTGACATCCACCCGGCCGCCGGTCACGACCTTGCCCGTGAGCGATGCCATGGGAACCACCGTCGACGTGAGGGCCCGCTTCAACTTAACGGCCGTGAGCCCGGGGTTCTTCGAGAGCAGAAGGGCCGCGGCGCCGGACACCTGCGGTGCTGCCATGGAGGTTCCGCTGAGGAACGCGTAGTCCCCACCCGCTGCCTGGGGGACGATGCACTTGACCGCCATCCTCGCAACGGACACCTTCAGCGGGCCGACGCCGGCGCCCTTCTCGGACTGGACCACCACCCTGAGGCGTACTCCGCTCTCGCCTTCGATGGCGGAGAGGTCACCGCTCCATCCCACGAAGTTCTGGTCGGTATCCCTCGACACCGCGCTGTTGGGAGCGAGCTGCCATTCCGGATCACCGGAGACCGCGTACTGCAGCCCCATCGCCTGGCTCTTGGCCGGGTTGAGGTCGAGGGCGGCGATGGCCTCCATCCGGCACGCACGCCCGACGGGGGTGAAGGTACCCGGCGCCTCGATCGTCCACTGCTTTAGTCCCGACCCCGCCCCGGGGGCCTCCTCGAGGTCCACATAGCTGATTCCGCCGCCTGTCTGCTGCCATTTCCATCCCGTCGTCGGGGTCTCCGTGGGCGTCTGGGTCCAGCCCACAGGCCTCGGCGGCGACTGTCCATCCGACGTGATCGCGGGCTCGAAGGCGGTGCCGAAGTTGGGCACGGTGCTCTGGATGGCGACGCCCGGAGCGGCGACATCAACGGACGTCGCGCCGAAGTTCGAGAAGCTCGCGAGGGCCCCACTGGCATCGATCGCCGCCACGCACAGCACGTTGGGCAGCGGGACATTGCAGGGGGCCACGGGGTCCGAATCGTTGTCCATGTTCTCGTTGCCGGCAGCGGCGACAAAGAGGGTGTTCGGATGGGCCCTGATGACGTCGGTAGCCGGCTCGATGAGCGCCGACGGCATCCCGAGACTGATATTCACGACCCGCGCCTGACCGCCGGCGTATGCCAACCCCTCGAGGAACGTATCGCCCTGGATGATCCCCCTGTAATCGCCGACGCGCACCGTGGTCATCCCGACGGTCCACGCGACGCCGGTCACGCCGACGCCGTTGTTGCCCACCGCGCCGATGGTGCCCTCCACGTGCGTCCCGTGGTTGTTCGGGTCCTCAAACGCGGCCGGGTCGACGGTGCCGTCGGCACCCGGCACGAAGTTGCGAGCATTCGCCGTGCGCAGGTTGGCGACGAGGTCGGGGTGGTCGGGGACGGTGCCCGAGTCGAGCACCGCCACCGACACGTTCGCAGATCCTCGCGTGGTGTCCCAGGCGCGGGTGGTCCCGAGGTCGACTCCGGCGATGCCCGTGAAGGGCGGGGATGCCTGCACCTGCTGACCGGTATTGCCGAGGCCCCACAGGTTGCCGAAGAGCGGGTCATTCGGCACGACCTGGATCGTCCCGGGCGTGTCGGGGACGGCCCACTTCACATCGCTGCGGGCGTCGAGCCTTCGGGCCACGCCGGCCGGGGTGGCGCCGTCGTCAACCGGAACCCGCCATGCGCCCGGGAGTCCCACTACCCGCTGCGCCTCTCGCGGCTCCGCCCCCGCTGCATCGAGCACCCGTGACCGCACTCGGGCCCGGTTGCGCGCCGGCGTGCCGGGGTCGAACCTCACGAGCACGTCGGTGACCACGGGACGCAAGCCATCAGGGGTGGCGAGCGCCACCACCTGATCGGCCAGCGGCTCGGCAGCAGGGGCAGCGACGGACGCCGCCGGCACCGCCGCGGCTGACGCCGAGATGGCGATTACGGCGACCAGCCCACGGCGTGCACGGCGATTCATGTGGAGCTCCTCATGGAGATGGCGGGGACCGTCAGGTCCGCACCCTTATCGGGATGGTCTTCGTGGCGACGCCACCCTGCGCGTCGCGCGCCTCGACGCTGAGCGTCCAGGCGCCGGGCTTCTTGCGCCGTGCGCTCGCGAAGCTGTAGAGCACCCGGATGAAGGTATCGCCGGCGAGGGCGCCGGGGCGGCCGGCGGGGATGCGGTGCACCACGCGCGAGGCGCGGTCGCGACCGCCCACCCGGGCGAGCGTGATGGTCACGTCCGCCGGCTCGGAGAGGGTGTAGCCGATCCGACCACCCAGCCCCGGCACCAGCGTGCGGGGGCGCAGGGCGAGGCCGGTGATCTCCGGCCTGCGTGCGGCAACGGGAGCGCTGACGGGCAGCCCGGAATCTGCGGTTCCCGGGATTGATACCGCCTGCAGGGGAAGGTCGTCCACCACCGGAGCCGCGCCGCCCACGTCACGCCGCGGCGTGACGGCCTCGCCGGCATCGGATGACGCGCCCGTGCCGATCACGTTGATGGCCGCCACGGCCACGCGGTAGGCGGTGCCGTCGTCGAGGCCCGTGATGGTGCACAGGGTGGCGCCCGTGGTGGTGCAGGTGGCACCACCGGGGCTCGCGGTGGCGATGTAGCCGGTCACCAGGCTGCCGCCATCGGACTCCGGCGCGGACCACGCCGCCTCGATGCGCCCGGGCAGGGCCGTGAGCTCCACTGACCGTGGAGCGCCCGGCGCCGTGAGATCGGGGGTGCGGGCCGCGGCCGGGAGCGAGGCAGGCCCGGTACCCACGGCATTCGTGGCCGTCACCGTCACCTGATGCTCCGTGCCTTCCGGCAGACCGGTAATCGTGCACGTGGTGGCGCCATCGGTGCTGCACCGCGCGCCGCCAGGCGATGCGGTGGCCGTGTAACCGGTGATCACCGCTCCGCCATTGGAGTCGGGCGCAACCCAGTTCACCTCGACGCTGCCGAACGACGCCCGGACCAGCGGCGTGAGCGGTGGCCCGGGCAGCACCGCGGGCATGGCCAACGTCGTGCTCCCGGACGGCGGTCCGGTTCCCCGCGCATTCGTCGCGGTGACGCTCACGGAGTACTCGACGCCGGGAGCAAGGCCGCGAAGGATGCAAGCGGCGTTGTTACGGCCCTGCGCGAGGGTGGTGCAGGTGGCTCCGCCGGGGCTTGCCGTGGCGGTGTAGCCGAGGATCGGCTCGCCTCCGTCGTCGGTCGGCTTGGCCCATTTCACCCCGATGCCCTCATTCGGCGCTGGAAACGGCCCGTGGAGCTCAACGCCCCCCGGAGGGCCGGGGTGCGTGAAGGGCTGCGGCACGGCCGGGGCCGAGGCGGGGGCCGTCGAGACCTGGACGTCGCAATCCTGCTGGCTGGAGCAGGGGGGTACGCTGGTGCGCACGACCCTCACGGTGTAGGCCGTGCCGGGCACGAGGTTGCGGATGGTGCACGCCGTGGAACCCAGCCCCGCCACCGTGCATGTGCTGCCGCCGGGAGATGCCGTGGCCGTATACCGGTGGACTCCGGATGCGTCAGCAGGCGCCGCCCCCAGAGTGCTCCAGTGGACCGCGAGGGCCTCGCGCGAGGGGAGGACCGTCGGTCGGTCAAGTGCGTAACTGAACGCCATGAGAGTTGTTGCGCTCGCCCCGAGGGCGTTCGTCGCCCTGACGCGAAACTCCCACCGCTGCGAGAGGTCGAGGCTGCCGAAGGTGCACTGCAGGTCGTTGCCGGCGGGCACGGTGCACGTGCGCGTCGTTCCTCGGGCTGTTCCGACGACGTCGTACCGGCGGATGGTCAGGCCACCACTCGATGCTGGGGGCCGCCACTGCACGCGCAGGGATGCGGGGTCGCCGGTGCATTCCTCGACACAGGCAGAGACATCACGGACGGGGTCGGGCTTGCGCGCACCTGCCACCCTCGGCGCGCCGGCCGACGCTACCTGGTCGGGCGAGATGCCGGGCACATAGGCACCCACGGCGGTGCTGGTGTAGAGCGGTCCGACGACGAAATCCCCGGCGACCTCATTGTTGAATGTCCAGTTCTCGGACCTGTAGCCCGGTACCGCCTCGAGGCCGGGGGCCCCGGTGTAGGTCGTGAGCGCGCGGATCTGCCGCTGGAGTGGCCACAAGGGCCCGCCGAAGCGCGGACTGTTGAAGAAATTTGGTCCGACGCACCCGGCATTCCAAACCTCGGGATCTCTATAGCTGGTCAGGAGGCCGCTGAGGGCTGGCGAGCAGATATCCGGTGCGCCTTCGATTCCGTGGTTCATCCAGGTCACGTTCGCCGCCAACGTGCCATGTAGTTCCTCGCGCCTACAGGGGCGCAACGTCGCGCATCCTCCATGGGCTTCGCCACCCGCGATCCACGGATCAGGGCGGGCCAGCGAGGCGGTCAAGCCGCTCGGCAGCGCGAGGCGCTCGCCGAGGTTCGGGCAGTACCCACCCATCGTGGGGTTGTTGAGCACAGGAAGAGAGGACGTCACGGGTTGAGTGACCCCGGCGTAATAGCCGGACCTTCGGATGAAATCGCCGGGACCCCAGAAGGCGATGTCCCCTGACGCCCTGACGCAGTTCCAGCCGGTGCGCTGCGCAGCGCGAGGCGAGACGTCCACCACCGGGCACTGCATGCCGCTCGCGGTCGGGAGCCTGTGCTGCCCCCCCCGGAACTTGTCGAGGCGGATGTCCATTTCGCTCAAGTTCAGGAACCCGGCCATCCACGGATGGCAGGCGGAATTCTTGAGCGACAGCTGCAGGTTTGGCAGTACTCCGCGGGGATCTGTCGACTGCCGATGCAGCGGGTCGCCGATCAGCACGACCTGTGCACCGGGCGAGGCGAACAGTGAATAGTGAAGAAGAAGGTCGGACGGGATGGTCACGGGGTAGGGCTGGCAGAGCCCGCCCCAGGTGCCGCCTGCAGGCGTCGCGAGGGTGGTGGGGCTGAGCACGCGACCCCTCATGTGGCACAGCGCAGCCCATCGCAGCGGTTCGAGGACTCCAGGGAGGTGCGCCGCGGGAAGCGCGTCGGGAGAAACCCACGAGCCATCCGGGGCGCCGGCGGCTCCCGGCACGGGCGGAGGAGGTACGACCAGCTGGTGCGGGGTGCACGCGCCGCTGAATGCTGGACCAGCGTTCAGCCCACGCGTGGGAAAATATGACGCCTCGCGCGCCGTCCGACCCCTCTGCTGCTTCGTCCAGGCAACGAACCCCGATCCGTTACCGAAACAGGGGTCGGAGTCGGCCCGATACGTGCCGATGCCGTAGAGGGTGCCGTTGGTGGGGCCCATGATGAGGAACTGGCCCTCGGGGATGCGGGCCCCGAAATACGCGCCCGTGGCGTCGGCCTCGATCTGCAGGGTCGCATCGTCGAACAGTTCGCCGGTTGCATCCGCGACCTGCCCGGTGCGCGTGGACGGGCCATCCGGGCGTGATGCGTAGGCCTCCGCCGCCCTTACGGAGAAGACGTTCCTGGCGAACTCACCGAGCCAGTACTCACCTGCTGCATCCACGGTTCTCTGACGGACTCCCGCGGCGAGGACGGGGGTAGCGCTCGCCACGCGTCGTTGGCTGAGCTGCAGGAGGCCGGCACCGGTCCCGAGGCCCTGGGCGAGGCTCGTGCACGCGGCATTGGGGTAGTCCGAGGCATTCGCGACCACCGCCCGGGGAAGAACTCCGACCAGTGCGGGCCAATTGGGGCAACCGCTGTTGATCCCGTAACGCGCCTCCAGGGATCGCCTGAGGGCCCGCACAGCGGCCGCGGCCTGCTCCGTGTCCTGGGCGCGCAGCCCGGCAACGATCCGGGTGTTCCTGATCACGTCATCCACCGCGTTCATCTCAGCGGTGTAGTTGAGGGTGCCCACCTGCGTGCCGAGCGCTGCCACCACCCCCCCGACACCATCCAGTGACTGCTGCATCGTGGTCATCTGGGCGGAGAGGTTGCTGATACCCGTCTCGATGTCGGCGAGCTGCTTCTTCTGGTCATCCGTGAGGCCGCCGCCCGAGGGGGACGGGGTCGTCTCTGGCGTGCAGAGCTCCTTGAGGCCGAACCAGCAGTAGGCCTTCCTCGCACCCAGCTCGACGAGCGGCTTCGCCAGCGTCCAGATCACGGAGAAGGCGGCCCCGCCGTACGCCTGCTCGCGGCGCGGGCCCGCCCCGAGCGGCGATGGCGCCAGGGTCCCCCTGAGGGGGATCTCATCCGCCGGGCGCGGAGCCGCGAATGAGCGCACGGCGTCGGCTGCACTGATGCGCTCGGCAGCCCACTCCGCGTAGTCCTCCACCCCGCCACGCTTGCGTGCGGCGCCGATGAAGTCCTCGCCCGAGAAGCGCAGCCGCGAGAACCTGGCCGACTCCGCCACATCGGTGCCCTTGGGCAGCCTCAGGCGGCGCGCCACGACGCGCTCCGCGGTGGCGACCGACGCGCGGGGGCGCTCATCGAGGTACTCGGCCAGCACGGTGCTGCCCGGGTTCACGTTCACCTCGATCTCGCTGGCCATCACCGCACGCTGCGCCGTGGCCGACATCACGTCGGCGGCCGACAGGGTGCCGACGGCCTTCGAGCGGCCACCCGTGGCGGTGATGGTGATGCGCTGGGTCGACGCGCCCGGGCGAAGCCTGATGGCCGCATACCCCAGGTAACCGGTGGTCGTCGCGCTCGACATCACGCGCCCCGTGCGATCGTCGCGGGCCACCACGGTGGCGCCCGACACCGGATCGTTGGCCCCGGCGGTCACGTTGACCACCACATCCTGCGCCGGCAGCGCAGCGCCCGCAGCGGCGGTGCCCGCGAGCCCGAGGGCAAGGAGCATGGCGACGAGCACGCCGAGGAAGGCCAGTCGGGGAACGCCATGCCTGCGGCTCCGGGGGCTCATGCCGTCTCCGAATGGGGGAAGGGCAACAGGTTCTAGCGAATCGCGGGCGGGGAGGCCCCCGGTGCGCCGTGCCGCGCGCCGCCCCGACTGCAGGGAGGTAGCCCCCGGATAACGGGGTGGCGGCGATCGCAGCCGGGGATGATGCATTTGCGGCCCCCGCAAATGCCGATCCCGTTTCGGCGAGTGGCCGCCACCGCGTTACCCGGGGGCTACCTCCTCAGGCGGGACTCACCGCCACGTCCGCATGCCCGGTGAGCTCCAGGAACCCGGCGCCAAGCTTCTCGGCGAGGGCGATCACGGCGAGGTGGGTATTCGCCGACGGCACGCGGGGAATGGCCGAGGCATCCATGCACCACGCCCCCTCGAGCCCGCGGATGCGCCCATCGCCATCGGTGACGGCCATGGGATCGTCGTCGCGCCCCATGCGCAGGGTGGCCACGGGGTGGTGGAAGGTCTCCACCGTGCGAAGCGCATGGTCGGGGTCGTCGAGGTTCGGCCACGGGTCGAGCATGCCGTCGAGCGGGGCGGTGCGCGCCACGGCCATCAATTCGCGGCCCGCGGCCTCGGCCAGGTCGCGGTCGCCCGCAGCCTCGAGCCACCCCATGCGCAGCACCGGCTGGTCCATGGGGTTGGTCGACTGGATGTCCACGCGCCCCGTGCGCCCGCGGGACTCGGCCACCTGCACGTTGAACTCGCTGATGCGGTGGCCGCCATCGACGAAGCCCACGTAGGGCATCACCTGAAACAGCCGCTCCTCGCCGTTTACCTCGGCCTTCGAGGTGAGCAGCACCTGTATCCACGGGTGCGGCCACTGCGGGATGTCCGTGGAGACCCAGAAGCGGTAGGAGATCTTCGGGTGGTCCTGCATGCCGCGCCCAACGCCCGGGAGCTCGTGCACGAGCGGGATGCCCAGCGGGGTGATGGCGTCGGCCGGCCCCACGCCCGATCGCAGCAGCACGGGCGGGCTCTGGTAGGTGCCGAGGCAGAGGATCACGTGGTCGGCCTCGTGGGTGGTGCGCTCGCCGGTGGCCTCGTCCATCACCACCAGGCCGGTGGCCCGGGTGCCGTCGAGCACCAGCCGGTCCACCCGCACGCCGGTCACCAGGCTGAGGTTTTCGCGGCCCAGCGCCGGGTCGAGGTAGAGGTCGGCAGGGGTCTGGCGCACGCCGTCGCGCATGTTGAACGGCGTGGGGCCCACGCCCACCGCGCCGGGCTGGTTGTGGTCGTCCACCCAGCCGTGGCCGCGGGCCAGCGCCGCCTCGGCGAAGCCCTCGAGCAGCGGGTACCACTGGTCGCGCGGCCAGCGGTTGATGGGGATGGGCCCATGGTCGCCGTGCCAGGGCTCCGCGCCGAACTGCTCATCGGTCTCGATGAGCTTGAGCCACGGCAGCATGGCCTGCCAGTCGAGGCCCGGCACGAACTCGGCCCACTCGTCGTAGTGCTCGGGAAGGCCGCGCAGGGCGATGGTGGCGTTGGTGATCGACGAGCCCCCCACCACCTGCCCGCGCGGTACGTGCACGCCGCGCGGCGAGGCCCCGGCCTGTGCGGTGAAGCCCCAGTCGTGGGTCTCCTTGATGATGCGGAAGGCGTGCGAGAGCTCGGGTGGCCACTCGCCCGGCCGGTAGTGCGGACCGCTTTCGAGCAGCAGCACCTCGATGCCCGGGTCGGCCGACAGCCGTGACGCCAGCACGCACCCCGCGGTGCCGGCTCCAGCGATGACGACCCTCATGTGCCCACCTCCCAGGTCAGGCGGCCGCGAGCCGGCCGCCGTCCACCACCATCACCTGCCCCGTCATGAACGACGAGGCGTCGGACAGCAGGAACACGATCGGCCACGCCGACTCGGCCACCGATCCCACGCGCCCGATGGCGGTCTTGGCCACGAACTTCTCGCGAAGCACCGGGTTCTGCTCCATGAGGTCCTCCACGATCTCGGTCACGATTGTGCCGGGGGCGATGGAGTTGACCATGATGCCCTCGGGCCCGAGCTCCACGGCCATGGTGCGCGTCATGGCGTCGAGGGCGCCCTTCGCCGCGTTGTAGGCGACCAGGTTCGGGAGGCCCGCGAGCGCGGCGATGGACGACAGGTTCACGATGCGCCCACCGCGCCCCCCGGCCTGCATGGCCTTCGCTGACTCGCGCGCGAACGCCGCGCATGCGCGCAGGTTCACCTCGAGGATGTGCTGCCACTCATCATCAGTGGTCTCGGTGGCGGGGTGGTAATAGGGCGTGATGCCCGCGTTGTTCACCAGGCCCCACAGTCCTCCGACCTCCTCGGCGGCGGCCACCGCGGCCGCCGGCAGCGCAGGGTCGGCCACGTCGCCCACCAGCACCGTGCTGGGGCCGGGCAGCGAGGCCTCGATCTCCCGCAGGTCAGGTTCGGTGCGGGCCACCATCACCGGATGACCGCCTGACTGTGAGACGGCCATGGCCGTCCCCTTCCCGATGCCGCGCGAGGCTCCCGTCACGATGACCACGCGCCCCTCGAGGCTGAACGCATTCGGCATGCCACAAGGGTACGCCGGGCCGCCGAAGGCGGTCCCCGGGCGTCCGGGGCACCTGTCCCTTCATGCGCGAACCTCCCGTTGTCCTTGTGTGAACCGTCACGTGGCGTTCTACGATTGCACCACCTGAGCGAGTCGACCCCGGAAGCAGGAGCCCACATGCTGAGTTACGCATTCACCGAGGAGCAGGACGACATCCGCGCGATGGTGCGGGAGTTCGCCGAGGCGGAGATCGCCCCGCTCGTCGAGGAGTCAGAGAAGAACGAGCAGTTCCCCGTCGAGATCATGCCCAAGCTCGGTGAGCTGGGGCTTCTCGGCATCGTGTTCCCGGAGGAGTACGGCGGCATCGACGCCGGCAAGATCACCGAGTGCATCTTCGTCGAGGAGATGACCAAGGTCTGCGCCGGCATGACCGCATCGGTCAACGCCCACGCCGACCTGGCGTCGTTCCCGATCTACAAGTTCGGCAACGACGAGCAGCGTGCCAAGTACCTGCCCGACGCCATCGCCGGCCAGACCATCGGCGCCTACGCCATCACCGAGCCCAACACGGGCTCCGACGCCGCCGGCCTTGCCACCAGCGCGAAGAAGACGTCCAACGGCTACGTCCTCAACGGCCGCAAGAACTTCATCACCAACGGCACCATCTGCGACTTCTGCCTGGTGGCCGCCTACACCGACAAGGACAAGCGCGGCGAGGGCATCTCGGTGTTCATCGTCGATCGGGACACCCCGGGCTTCGAGGTCACCCGCAAGCTCGAGAAGATGGGCCACCGCTCCTCCGACACCGCCGAGCTGGTGTTCGAGGACTGCGAGGTGGGCGAGGAGACCCTGCTGGGCGGCAAGGAGGGTGCCTTCGGCGCCCTCATGGAGGCCCTCATCACCGGTCGCGTGTCGCACGGCGTGAAGAGCGCCGCCATCGCCGAGGGCGCCCTGGAGCAGGCGGTCAAGTACGCCCACGAGCGCGAGGCCTTCGGCCGCTCGCTGAGCAAGTTCCAGGCGCTGCGCTTCAAGCTGGCCACCATGGCCACCAAGGTGGAGGCCGCCAAGGCCCTCGCGTACAAGGCCGCCTGGCTCTACGAGACCGGCCAGCCGTGCGTGAAGGAGGCCTCGATGGCCAAGTACTTCTCGGCCGAGGTCGCCGATGAGGTCACCCGTGACGCCGTGCAGATCCACGGCGGCTACGGCTACATCACCGAGTACCCGGTGGAGCGCATGTACCGCGACGCCAAGTTGGCCAGCATCACCGAGGGCACCTCGGAGATCCAGCAGCTCATCATCAGCAAGGAGCTCGGCCTGTAGGCCGACTCCCCACGGGGGCGGCGCCCCCGCTCAGGCACTCGAAGGGCCCCGGGAAACCGGGGCCCTTCTGTATTGGTCAGCCGCTATCGGTGGGCGTGGCGCATGCCGCGGCGCGTGGCCAGGTGCGACAGGCCTGCCAGCACCATGTCGCCGGCACGCGAGCTCACCGGCTTGCGCAGGCGGGCCATCTTCACGCGGGCCGATGCCAGCGCGGTGCGCAGCTGGTCGCGCTCCGCGCGGAGGGCCGCCAGTTCGTCCGAGAGGCGGTCCACCTCGGCTTGCAGCGCCGCGGTCTCCTCCCCGCCACGATCCGACTGGATCGCCTCGATGCCCGAGGCGTCGATGAGGGTGCGCTGCTGCCCGACGGGTCCGATCGTCTCGCCGTGCAGGCGGCCCGATCTCAGGTAGCGCCACACGGTGCGCTGGGACACGCCCAGCGC
>VGCE01000010.1 GCA_016870155.1 Actinomycetota bacterium
GCCTTCCGGTCATTCCTGGAGCGGTGTCCTCACTCAGATGCAGCCCGAAGTGCTCCCGCAGTTCATGCACTCTTGGCGGCTACCCGACGCTACCGCAGTCGCATCGCGGCGCGCGCCGCCGCCGCGTGCCGGGTACGCGCCGCCTTGGTGCACGCGGGGCGTGCACGCGCCGGCTTCGCCCTGCACTTGGCGAGATCGGCGGAAAGCCGCGCCTGTGCCTTGCACAGCGCCACCTGCCGCTTGCTGCCCGAGCATGCGGCTGACGCGGCCTTGGCGGGCGCAGCGGGGGCCGCAGACGGAGGGGAAGCAGGGGCGCTTGGCGCAGCGGCCCCCAACTGCGGGGCTGGGCTGGCGGCCGGCGCGCTCGCAGGGGCCGCCAAAGTCACCGGCGCGGAGGCGGCGGACGGAGACCCCGTTCCGACCGAGTTCGTCGCCGTCACCGTGAACGTGTACGACGCCCCATTCGTGAGGCCACTGACCGTGCAGGTCGTCGGCGGTGTCGCCGGCGCCACCGACGTCACGGAGCACGACTCGCCGGTCCCTGCCGTCGCCGTGTAGCCCGTGATCGTCTCGCCACCGTCATTCGACGGCGGTGACCAGGACACTGCGACGGCTGCGTTTCCCGCCGTTCCAGTGACGCCGTGAGGCGCAGACGGGGTCTCGGGGCTCCCGGGATGCGAGTAGACGTTGACTGCACTGCTGCCTCGCACCGCGATGCTCCGACCGGCGGAGGCGAGCGCCACGGCCTTGCCTGCCATGGCGCCGCCCGCGCTGCCGTCGATGTCGGCACCGCGCTGCGACCACGCAGCGTTGTTCCAGCGGTAGACGCGGGCATGCCCGGCCTCCTGCCCTGCGTCATCGTTGCCCTCTGCGCCGATCGCCACCACCCTGCCATCGCTGCTGAGTGACACCGAGGTACCGGACAGGTCGCTGCCGCGCTCCCCGGCGATGGTGGTGCCGCGCTGAGACCAAACACCCGCTGCGAGGGCGTACACGAAGGTATTGCCGCGGGATGAGGCGTCATCCGGTGCGCCGACCGCCAGGACGTCCCCGCCATCGCTCAGCGATACGGACGTGCCGAACCCCGACCACGCAACACCGTTGAGATTGCCTCCGACCTGGCTCCAGAGACCGATGGCCTCGTTGAAGACGCGCACCTGGCCTGTGAGCGAGCCCCCTGCGAACCTCGCACCGATCGCAACACGTGTACCCGTGCCGTTGAGGGAGACCGACCATCCTGACTGATCACTGGCTGCCGCCCCGTCGATGACGCCCTGGGTCGACCACGCGCCACTCGACCATGTGTAGATGGTCGTCCGCCCGGCGTTGACCCCCGACGCGTCTCGTCGCGGTGACCCGACGGCCAGCACCGATCCGTCGTTGCTCAACGAGACCGAGAACCCGAAGCGATCGTGGTCGTTGAGGCCGGCGAGCACAGCGCCGCGCTGAACCCATGCCGAACCGTTCCAGTCGTACACCCGCACCCATCCGTCCGGTCCGGCCTCTCCCATGTCGAAGCCGTACCCCGGCGCGCCCACCGCGAGCACGAGCCCGTCGTTGCTCAACGCGACGGACGTCCCGGCGACATCACTGGCCGTTACCCCGCGGACGTCGGCGCCGCGCTGCGACCAGCCACCGCTGTACTGGTAGACGCGCACCGCACCGGCGTCAGTTGCCGCGGTGTCATCAGACGGTGAGCCAACCGCCATGACATTGCCATCAGCGCTCACCGCCACCCCGCCCCTGAACCCGGGCGCATCCGCCGTGGGGAGATTCACGGCACTGCCAACCGGAGCCCACGGGTCGGATTCCGCGGCCCATGACGACCCGGGGAGGGCGAGCGAGAGGAGGGCGACCAGAGCGGCCATGGTCATCAGCAAAGCGGGGGAAGCCTTACGCATGTGGGGAGGATGCCACAGGTCGGGGGCGCCGGGCACTGCAGGGGTCAGCCATTGGCCATGGTGTCCAACCCCCGGAACGCGGAAGGCCCCGACTCGGCGGGGCCTTCCGGTCATTCCGTGAGCAACCGCTTTCATCAGCTGCAGCCCGAGGTGCTCCCGCAGTTCATGCACTTGTAGCAGGAGCCCGATCGCACCATGGTCCAGCCGCACGATCCGCAGATGGCGCCGTCCTGGTCGAGCTGCACCGACAGGCCGGCGCTCTGGGCCAGGCCCACGTCGAGCGAGGTCTGGGCCTTCGGCTGGCTGGGCTCGGCCGGGGCGGTCTCCACCACGGTCACGCCCTGGGCGCTGCCCTCGATGGCCACCGGCTCCTGGCCGTCGGGCACCTGGCCCTCGAGCTCGGCGCGCATGCTCTCGGTGATGATCCCGACCGAGCGCTTCTCCTCCTCGGTGAGGAACTTGGCCGAGAGCCAGCGCACCAGGTAGTCGACGATCGACTTGGCGCTGGGGATCTCGGGGTTGCCCGTGAAGCCGGAGGGGTCGAACCGCATGTGGCTGAGCTTGTTGGCCAGCGTGCTGAGCGGCACCCCGTGCTGCAGGGCAAGGCTCATGCAGATGGCCAGCGAGTCCATGAGGCCGCTCACGGTGGAGCCCTGCTTGGCCATCTTCATGAACACCTCGCCCGGGCTGCCGTCCTCGTACATGCCGACGGTGATGTAGCCGTCGTGGTCGAGGATGCGGAAGTGGTGCGTGATGGCCTGGCGCTCGTCGGGCAGGCGGCGGCGGTTCACCTTGGCCGGCGCGGCGGCGGCGTCGTTGGCCGCCTTCATCTCGGCGGGGCTCTCCTTGCCCGTGGACAGCGGCTGGGTGCGCTTGCTGCCGTCGCGGTAGATGGCGAGGGCCTTGACCCCCTCCTTCCACGCCAGCACGTAGGCCGCGGCGATGTCCTCGGGCGTGGCCTCGTTGGGCATGTTGACGGTCTTGCTGATGGCGCCCGAGATGAAGGGCTGCACAGCGCCCATCATCTTGATGTGGCCGCGGTAGTGGATGCTGCGCACGCCGTTGGCCGGCGTGAATGCGCAGTCGAACACCGCCAGGTGCTCGTCCTTGAGCCCCGGGGCGCCCTCGATGGTCTCGTGCTCGTCGATGAAGGCCACGATCTGCTTGATGGCCTCCTCGTGGTAGCCCAGCTTCTCGAGGGCCTGCGGCACGGTGTTGTTGACCATCTTGATGACGCCGCCACCCACGAGGCGCTTGTACTTGACCAGCGCGATGTCGGGCTCGACGCCCGTGGTGTCGCAGTCCATCATGAAGCCGATGGTGCCCGTGGGGGCCAGCACCGACGCCTGCGAGTTGCGGTAGCCGAACACCTCGCCGCGGTCCACGGCGGTGTCCCACTCGTCGCGCGCGGCGGCCAGCACCGCCTCGTCGCGCACCCGGCCGTCGGGGATGTCCTGCGCGGCGCGGCGGTGGCTGCGGATCACGCCGTTCATCGCCTTGGCGTTGGGCTCATAGCCCTCGAACGCGCCCATGCGCTCGGCAAGTCGGGTGCTCATGGCGTAGGCACGGCCGGTCATCAGCGCCGTGATGGCGGCGGCGTACTCGCGGCCGTCCTCGCTGTCGTACGGCAGGCCGTGGCTCATGAGCAGCGCGCCCAGGTTGGCGTAGCCCAGGCCCAGCTGGCGGTACTTGCGGGCGTTGATGCCGATCTGCTCGGTGGGGTACCCGGAGCGCGCCACGATGATGTCCATGGCGGTGATCACCACGTCCACCGCCTGCTGGAAGTCGACCACGCGGAACGCGCCGTCCTCATCAACGAACTTCATGAGGTTGAACGAGGCCAGGTTGCACGCGGAGTCATCCAGGTGCATGTACTCCGAGCACGGGTTGGAGCCGTTGATGCGACCCGACACCGGGCAGGTGTGCCAGCGGTTGATGGTGGTGTCGAACTGCATGCCGGGGTCACCGCACACCCACGCGGCCTCCGCGATCTCCTTCATGAGCTCGCGGGCCTTCACCGTCTCGATGACCTCACCGGTGGTGACGGCCGTGGTGTGCCAGTCGCCGCCGGCCTCGTAGGCGTACATGAACTCGTCGGTCATGCGCACCGAGTTGTTGGCGTTCTGGAACTGGATGCTGTTCCAGGCCTCGCCGTTCAGGCCCATGTCGTAGCCCATCTCGCCAAGCGCCCAGGCCTTCTTCTCCTCCTCCGCCTTGCAGCCCACGAAGTCGCGGATGTCGGGATGGTCGACGTTGAGGATCACCATCTTGGCCGCGCGGCGGGTGGTGCCGCCGCTCTTGATGGCGCCGGCGCAGCTGTCGGCGCCGCGCATGAACGACACCGGGCCCGAGGCCTCGCCGCCGCCCGAGAGGCGCTCCTTCGACGAGCGGATGGCCGACAGGTTGATGCCCGATCCGGACCCGCCCTTGAAGATGATGCCCTCCTTGCCGATCCACGAAAGGATGGAATCCATGGTGTCTTCCACCGAGAGGATGAAGCAGGCCGAGCACTGGGGGTTCTCGCGCATGCCGACGTTGAACCACACCGGCGAGTTGAAGGCGGCCATCTGGTTGACGAGCAGGTGCGCGAGCTCGTACTCGAACACCTCGGCCTCGTCCTTGGAGTTGAAGTAGCCCTCCTCCATGCCCCACGCCTTGATGGTGAGCACCACGCGGTCGATGAGCTGCTTCGCCGAGTACTCGCGCTCAGGGCTGCCCATGGCGCCGCGGAAGTACTTGCTGGCCACCACGTTGGTGGCGAGCTGGCTCCAGTCGGCCGGCACCTCGATGTTGTCCTGCTCAAACACGCTGGTGCCGTCGCCCGACGAAATACCGGCGCTGCGACGCTCCCACTCGAGCAGGTCGTAGGGGTGCTTGCCCTTCTTGGTGAAGTGACGGTGCAGCCCCAGGGCATTCCCGCGCTTGGGCTTTGCCTTCTCGCTCGGCGCGGTGCCGACGACCTCAGTCGCCATCAGTTGCCTCCTCGGGCTTCAATCCATTTGGTGTGATTGCGTCATCCTCAACGCCGAGCCCACCTGCCAGCGCCCGAAGGCGGCGGCGCGGGGAGCGCTCCACGGGGAGGGGCTCGGTGAGGAGCTCGAACATGTGCTCGTCCAGCGGTCGCTGGCCGCGGGGAAGCGGGGGCTCCCGCTCGAGCCGGTGCAGCTCCTCCGCGAACTCGTCGGTGTCCTCGAATTGGCGGTACACGCTCGCGAAGCGCACGTAGGCCACCGTGTCGACGTCCTTCAGCCTGCGCAGCGCGAGCTCGCCGATGGCGTTGCTCGTGACCTCCTGCTTCAGGCGGTTCCTCAGGCTCACCTCGATGTCGCGCACGGCGGCCTCCAGGTGGGCGGTGGGCACGGGGCGCTTGTGGCACGCCCGCTGCAGCCCGGACAGCAGCTTGTCGCGCTCGAAGGACTCACGGTCGCCATTGCTCTTGATCACGATGAGTGGCATTTCCTCCACGCGCTCATACGTTGTGAAGCGCCTGCCACATGTCTGGCACTCCCGGCGCCTGCGAATGGCATCCTTGGTGTCCGGAACACGTGACTCCATCACGCGATGCTCTGAACCGTCACAATACGGGCAGATCATGGGTTTGACACTAGGTGTGGCGTGGGCGACATGGAGCGGCACACTACATCTTGTGTTCTGCACGATGCAAGATGGGCCTTTGCCGCTGATTTTGCGATCTGGCAGCAAAATGCGCGAAAACACCGATGGAGGACGACATGCATGCGATAGAGCTTCCCGACACCCCCGAGCTGCGAACGAAGTTCGCCGAGGATGGCGCATATGGCATGAAGCTGCTCGGGCTCGCGGGCCCCGATGTGCAGCCGTGGGAGGATGGCTTTCGCACCCACGACATCGCCGAGCACTCCTTCGAGTGGTGGTACTTCGACATGCAACTCGACGATGGATCCGCTCTGGTGGCCGCCTTCAGCACCAAGCCCCCGGCGCGCGCGGACGGTCCCATCGCGCCCTCGGTGCTCATCATCCACCGCGATGCGCAGGGCACCTCCATTCGCGAGGACATCCCGCAGCCCCCCGATGCCTTCTCATCGGCCACCGACGGCTGCCATGTGGCCATCGGTGACAGTCACGCCATCGGCGACCTCGCGCACTACGACCTACGGATGCGCGGCGACAGGGTGCAGGCCGACCTCGTGATCGACCGCGCGTGCCCGTCGTGGCGCCCGGGCGCGGGCATGACCTTCCTCGACCACGCCAAGCGGCACTACCTGGCCTGGGTGGTGCCGGTGCCGTCCGGGCGCGTGGCCGGCACCGTGACCGTGGACGGCCAGGCCCGGCAGGTGACCGGCGCGGCGTATCACGACCACAACTGGGGCAACCGGCAGATGAACGCCGGGCTCGACCACTGGTACTGGGGCCGCGCGCACATCGGTGGCTACACCGTGGTGTATGCGCGCCTCACCACCCGCGGGGTGCTCGGCGTGGGCCAGATCCACCTGCCCACCGTCATGCTGGCCACACGCGACCGGCTGCTCACCGACGACCCCCTGCCCCTGCGCCTCGTGACCTCGGGCGAGGTCCCCGGCCCGGCGCCCGAGAAGCAGCCCTACCCCACCTCGCTCGAGTGGACCTGGGCGCACGGGGATGAGCACTTCCGCATGAGCGTGAGCAACCCGCGCCTCATCGAGTCGCTCGACATGGGCGACGGCGGCGCCTCATGGCGCCACCGGCTGCTGCACGCCGGCGAGCACCCCTGGTATTACGACTTCATCGCCGACATGGAGCTGGACATCCACGTGGCCGGGGTCAACGACACCGTGACGGGCGAGACGCTCTACGAGAAGATGATGGTGCGCTAGCTGAGGAAGCGCACCCGCGAGATGGGCCAGTAGATGATCTCGGCCTGGCCGATCACGCTGGACCGCGGCGTGAACTCGGCGCCGCGCTCCAGCCATACGTGGGCGTCGCATGAGCCCGGGCGGTTGTCGCCCAGCACCAGCAGGTTGTCGGCCGGCACCTCGGGGAAGCCGGCCTCGTAGTCGGGGGTGATGGCCGACTCGATGATGAGCGGCTGGGCCTTGGCCTCACCGGCCTTCTTCACGTAGGTGACATTGGTGATGTCACCCTCGCCGAGGGTCTCCTCGCGCACGCCGTCGGGCCCGAACGAGTTGGGCTCGGCCACGCGGCGCACCGCCAGCGTCCCGCCCGGGCGAAGCGCCGGGTTGGGGTTGGACTGCGAGATGGTCTCCTGCTTCACCGTCACGGTGTCGCCCGGCAGGCCGATGACCCGCTTGACGAACGGCACGTCACCGGGCTCGCTGCACGCGGCGCGAGCGCCCGCGGTGGGGTCGAACACCACCACGTCGCCACGCGAGACATCGCGCAGCTTGTAGATGACGCGGTTGGCAATGACCCGGTCGGGGGCGCGGTCGCCGGTGGAGTTGGCGCCCTGGATGGCCGGGTACATGGAGTTGGTGGGGATCTCATACGGCTTGGCCACCGACGCCTGGATCACGAACGCGAGCGTGACCGCCACCGCCACCGGCAGGATGAGGTCCTTGATGACCTTCCTCATGCGGTGCCCGCGCCGCCCGGCCCGTCGCCGCTGCCGGCAGCGCCGCCGCCCTCACCACCGCCATCGCCGCCCGAGCCGCCACGGCGCGATGCGATGAGGTAGATGACGAAGCCGATGAGCGCCAGGCCCACGGCCACGATGGTGGCGATGGCCACGGCGCTGAGGCCGCCCTCGTCCTTCTCGATGGTGTCGTCGCCCGACCTGCCGGGGTCCTGCGCCGATGCTGACTCATCGCCCGCCGGCACGTCGGCCGACGACCCCGATGCCGAGGTGGCGCCGCATGCCTGGCCGGGGCGCCGGATGTTGGTGAGCTCGGCCTGGCGGATGACGTCGACGGCCGCGCCGTACTGCTGCTGGTCGGGCCGGACGAGCTTGAGGGCCTCTTGGTAGTCGGCCAGCGTGTAGCAGCCGTTGATCTGGCCGTTGTCCTCGTAGTCGGCCAGCACCTGGCGGCCGCCCGCGAGGGCGGGCATGGCGAACACGCCCAGCAGGAGCGCGACGACGAACGACACGGCTACGCTGCGTCGGATGAGGGCGGCAGACACGCAGGCGAGCGTAGCCGGTCGGGAGGACCCACGCTGACCGGCGCGGTCGCTGGCGCACGTGGCACGATGGTCGCCGGCGGCCTGCTGCTGGCGGCCTGGGCCGTGCTCGCCGTGCTGAGCGGCGGCATCGACCTGGGCGATGGCCTTGCCACGCGCGGGGCCACCGCCGCCATGCTGGCGGCGGTGGTGGCCGCGCCCTTCGCGGCCTGGGCGCTCATGCGCTCGCGCGACCGCGCGGCGCCCCGCTCGGGCCCCGCCCTGCTGGCGATCGGCGGACTCGGCGGCCTGGCGCTGTGGGCGGGAGTCTCCATCGGGTGGTCGCTGGCCGGTGACCTGTCGTGGACCGAGGCCAACCGCATCGCACTGGCCACCCTGGCGCTGGTCATCGGCATCGCGTTGGCGTCGCTCATCCCGCGGGCGCCTGAGCGCTTCGCGGCCGGCCTGGCCATCGCGGCCACGCCGGTGGTGATCTGGGCGCTGCTCGCGCGGTGCCTGCCCACGGTGTTCGGCAGCGACTTCGAGCCCTCGCGCCTGCAGGCGCCGGTGGGCTACTGGAATGCCCTGGCGCTGGTGGCGGTGATCGCCGTGCCGGGAATCCTCTGGTGGGCCTCCCGCCCGGGCGGCGACCAGCGCGACCTGATGGGCGCGGCGGCGGCCATGGCAGTGGTGGTGACCACCCTCGTGCTCACATACTCGCGCAGCGGCCTGTTGGCCCTCATCGCGGTGCTGGTGATCGTGATCGGCCTCATGCCGGGTCGCGTGCGGCAGGCATCTGCCGTGGCCGGCGGAATCGCGGGGGCGATCCTCCCCGTGGCCTATGGGCTCACCACCGATGCGCTGACCGGCGACGCCCTCATCGCGGCCGACCGCAGCGACGCCGGCCTCGGCCTGCTGTGGCGCCTGCTGCTGGGGCTCGCCATCGCGGCCGGGGTTGCCTGGGGAATCCGGCGGCTGATGGGCAGCGGGCGCCTCACGCGACGCCGCGCGGGCATCGCCGCCATCGTCGGCGTGCTGGTGCTGGTGGCCGTGGCGGGCGCCTACGCCCTGGCCAAGCCGCGTGACGTGGGCGCGTGGATATCGGCGCGCACCTCGGAGATCACCGGCACCTCGGGCGGGCTGGCCAATACGCCCGGCAGGCTCGGCAGCCTCGACACCAACCAGCGGCTCGACTGGTGGGGCGAGGCCGCACGATCGGTGCGCGACAACGCCCTGGTGGGCGAGGGCGCGGGCACGTTCGCGCTGGTGCACCTGCGCGAGCGGGTGAGCGGCGAGGACCGCCTCAACGTGCGCCAGCCGCATAACCTGGTGCTCGAGATCGGATCGGGCCTGGGCATCATCGGCCTCGCGCTGCTCGGCTGCCTCATCGCCGGCGTGGCGTGGGCCGCGGTGCGGGCGTTCCAGGGTCGCGCGCCACCCACGGTGGCGTTGCCGCTGGCGGTGTTCGGGGCGTTCGCCTTGCAGTCGCAACTCGACTGGAGCTGGACGGTGCCCGCCCTCACCACGGCCGCCATGGCCGCGGGGGGAGTGGTGATCGCCTCGGCCGCGCCGGGGCCGGCGGCGCCCGGGCACGCCCTGCCCCGCCCGGTGGTGGCGGGCGCATGGGCACTGGCGCCCGTCATCGTGCTGAGCGCCGTGCTGCCCTGGTGGAGCCAGGAGAAGGTGGCATCGGGCAACCAGGCCATCTCGACCGGGCAGCCGGCCGTCGCCGAGAAGCGGGCCATCGAGGCGTCCGACCTCAACCCGCTGGCCGTGCAGCCCTGGCTGCTGCGCGCACGGGCGGCCGCGCTGGCCAGCGACCCCGTGGGCATGCGCGCCGCGGCCCGGCAGGCCACCGTGGTGCAGCCCTCCAACCCGGCCGCCTGGACCCTGCTGGCGATCTCCTACGGCGACACCGCAGCCGGACGCGCGGCGTGGCAGCAGGTGCTGGTGCTGAGCCCCAACGACGCCCGCGCGCGCCTGGCGCTCGAGGCAACCGACTAGGAGGACCCGTGGCCACCATCGTGCTGCTGCATCCGTTCCCCGTGGACCACCGCTTCTGGGACGACGTAACGCCCGCGCTCGAGGCGGCCGGGCACGAGGTGCTGGCCCCCGATCTGCCGGGCTTCGGTGCCAGCCCCGCCCGGCCGGGCTGGACCATGGAGGAGGCGGCCGACCTCCTGGCCCCGGACATCCCCCCGGGGTCGGTGGTGGCCGGGCTCTCGATGGGCGGCTACCTGGCGCAGGCCATCGTGGCGCGCCACCCCGATCGCGTTGGGCGGCTGGTGCTGGCCGACACCCGCGCCGAAGGCGAGACGCCCGAGGGGGTCGAGGCGCGGCGCGAGGCCGCCAACGCCCTACGACGCGACGGCACCGCGCAGTTCATCCCGGCGTTCCTCACGCGCGCGCTGGGCCCGGCGCCGTCCGATCACGCCGTGGCCAGGCTCACCGAGCTGGCATCGGCCCAGACCGCCGACGCCATGGCCGAGGCCACCATCGCCATCAGCCGGCGGCCCGACCACACCGCCCTCTTGCCGCGCATCGCCGTGCCCGCGCTGGTGATCGTGGGCGAGCACGACCAGGTGACCCCTCCGCCGCTCGCCACCGTGCTGGCGCGGGGAATCCCCGACGCCCGCTTGGCCGTGATCGGCGGATCCGGCCACATGACCGCCCTCGAGCAGCCCCGGGAGTGGGCCGAGCTGGTCATCGAGTTCATCGGCTAGGCGGACCGCCGTGCACACGGCAGGCCCATGTGGCACACGACCGGGGCGCCGCGGTCAGGCGGTGCGGCATCATCAACATCCTGCAAATCATCGCTTTTCTTGACTTGTCGCGGCTCGGCGACATACCCTGCCCGACCTATGCCATCGCTTCCGCCCGCAATCAATCTCAACTTCACCGCCAAGGGGGACGGCCCCTTGGTGGTGGCGCTCCACGACGTCGGCCGGCCGGCCAAGGACCTGCAGAAGGCCCTCAAGCCGCTGCTGAGCGACCACCGGCTGCTCATCCCCGAGCTGCGCGGCCACGGCGGCTCGCCATGCCCGGCGGGGCCGTGGAGCATCGACGACTTCGCGTCCGACGTCGCCCGCCTCGTGGCGGGTGAGGGCGGTGGGGCCGTGATGCTGGGCATCGGGCTGGGCGGCGCCACCGCGCTCGCCCTGGCGCTGGGCCACCCCGGCCTGGTGAGCGGCCTGGTGCTGTCGGGCATCGGCCCGCGCGGCGAGGACAGCGACGGGCGCGATCGCTGGATGCTCATCGCCCGCGCGCTTCGCGACCGCAACCGCGACGAGGGCCAGGCGCTGGTCGCCGAGGCCATGGCCACGCGTCCCGACTGGCGCGGGGCGCTGGCGCAGGTGGACGCCCCGGTGGCGATCCTCGCCGGCAGCGACGACAAGGCCGTGCCCGCCCAAGACCAGCGCGAGCTGGCGATCTGGCTGCGCGCCGCCACCTTCGACGTGGTGGAGGGGGCCGGGCACGACATGGCCAAGGACGGCGCCCCCGATCTGGTGGCCGCGGTGCGGCGCCTGGCCATCACCGAGAAGGCCGAGGCCATCACCGCGTAGCTCGGTTGGCGCCCGCCTACCCGGACGGCGAGGAGCCGACCTCGTCGGCCGCTGCCAGCGGCGGCGGGTCGGGGTGGCCGGCGAGCCGCGCGCGTATGCGGGCGATGCGCTCGCGACGGCGCGTCTCGCGCTGCTGGGCGCGGTCGAGCCTCTTGGGCCGCGTGGCGTAGAAGCGCCCCGCCCACCAGCTGGGCACCCGTGCCAGGCGCACCGCGCCGAACAGCGCCACCAGCGGCACGAAGAAGCCGATGGCCGCCATCATGATCTTCCCCTTCGCCAGGGTGATCACCACCAGCACCAGGTTGAAGACGATGGCGTAGGCGAGGGCCCATGGGGCGTCGTCCACGTTCGCCAGCGACACGCCGAGCGGCCCCTCCCCCAGGACGAGCGCGGTCATCACGAGGATCGTGGCGAGGATGGCGTCCACCGACTTCTGGCCCTCGGGGCTCCAGTAGACGTCATCCAGGTGCAGGAACAGCGCGAACTCGTCGAGCACCAGCGCGGCGCCGATGCCGAACACCACGGCGAGCATCTGCAGCCACGGGCTGCGGAACTCGAAGGCGAACGACAGCATTCCGGCGGCGAGCATGAAGAGCATCCCCCACACCTGGTGGTGGATGTGCACGCCGCCGATCTCGATGTCCTTGATGACCTTGCCCTTGCCGTCGTCCTCCTCGGCGGGTGGCGGAGCGCCGCTGGCGGCGGCCTCCTCGGCGGCCGTGCGCTCGGCGCGGATGCGCCGGGTGATGACGCGGGTGATCGCGAAGGTGACGACGAACCCCACGAGCATGCACAGCACCGCGAGGCGCTGAGGCGTGAGCGTGAAGTCGAGGATGGCGTTCATGGGATCGCCGGCGGCGGAGGCGAGGGCAGCCCGCCGGACGCGCGGGCGCTACTCGGCATCCTCCGCCGAGTCGGGGTCGGCCAGGCCGTTGAGGGCCGCGCCCTCCTCGTCGTCCTCGCCGTCGGTCAGCTCGCCCGCGGCGATCTGCGACAGCGCGCGGATGATGGTGACGCACAGGGCGTCGGAGATCGCCACCTGCACCGATGACCCGTCGGCGTCCTGCAGCTGCACGGTCCAATGGGGCACGATGCCCACCTCGTCGTTCATGTGCGGCGGGGTGACGGCCGCGCCCACGAGGCTCTCGACGTTGACGCCGAAGAGCATGGCCGCCGGCATGACGGTCTCCTCGGGCTCCCATGCCTGGGCCTCGGGCGGCATGTCGCCGCGCATGGGCTCGGCCTGCGTGAAGGCGCCCATGAGGTTCTCGGCGTCCTGCTGGCTCACGAACGCGCTGGCCTGCACCGACGGCCCGCCGAGGAACACGATGATGGCCGAGGGGATCTGGTCGGGGGTCGGCCCCTCCTCGCCCTCGGGGACGTCGATCTGCACGTCGACCGGGGCGGCCTGGAACGCGGTGGCCTGGAAGGCGATGGTGTGGCGCACGTGGGGAAACCTCTCGTCGTTGTATGGCATCGCCGTGCTGTAGCGTCGCGGTCGATGCCCCAAGCGCGCATTGTCTCACGCACGGACGCACCGGTGGCGATCCCGCTCGCCTCGCGGGTCTCCCCCGATGCCCTGCTGGCCGCGGTGCTGCACCTCGACTCCCCCGCGCTGGTGCGCCACCTGGGCCGCACGATCGTGGCCGCGTGCCCTGATGAGGTGGCCACGGGGGCGTCGGTGTGGGATGCGCTGCGCCGGCCAGCCGCCATGGCGGCGACCGCCGCCGACCCCATGGCGGGGGGATGGATCGGACTTCTGGCCGACCGTCTTGCAGGCACCGTGGAGCTCCTGCCGGGATCCCCGCCCGACGAGGCCGGGCCCGCCGCCGGGGCGATCGCGCGCTACCCGGCGGTGATCGTGATCGACGATGGCGGCCGCGCCACGCTGGTGGCCAGGCGCCCCGGGCCCGAGGCCGACGCCCTGATGGAGGCCGTGCATTCCCGTGCCGGGGCCCTGCCGCGCGTGCCGCCCCCCGGCAGCGACGTGCGCTCATCGCTACCCGGTGCCATGTACGAGGCCGCGGTGGATCGCGCGCGCGAGCTGATTCGCGCGGGCGACGTGTACCAGGTGAACATCGTGCAGCGGCTTGACGCCGAGTGGACCGCCGGGCCCGCCGCGCTGGCGCGCGCACTGTGGGGGGCAGCCGGGCCCGCGCCGCACCGCGCCTACATCGACATGCCTGAGGGCACGGTCATCTCGGCGTCGCCCGAGCGCATGGTGGCCAGCGACGGGCTGATCGCATGGAGCGAGCCCGTCAAGGGCACCGCCGCGCCCGGCGACTTCCTGGCGCTCACCACCAGCACCAAGGACCGCGCCGAGCACGTGATGATCGTCGACCTGGTGCGCAACGACCTGGGGCGCGTCGCCGAGCCCGGCGGGGTGTCGGTGCCGAGCCTCATGGGCCCGCTGGTCACCGCGTACGCCGACCACATGGTGAGCCGGGTGAGCGCCCGGCTGCGGCCCGACGTCGGCCCGGCTGACGTGCTGCGCGCGGGGTTCCCGGCGGGGTCGGTCACGGGCGCGCCCAAGGTACGGGCACTCGAGGTGATCCGCGAGATCGAGCCCGTGGGCCGCGGGCCGGCGTTCGGCAGCGTGGTGGCCGTGGGCACCGACGGGTCGCTCGATGCCTCGGTGACCATCCGCACCGCATGGGTGCCCCGGGGCGTGCCGCGTGCCCAGTACTGGTCGGGCGGGGCGATCGTGTGGGACAGCCACCCGGTGGCAGAGCGCGAGGAGGCCTGGCGCAAGGCCGCGCCATTCCTGGCCGCAATCGGATCCACCGCGCCGTGAGCCACGTGGTGTGGCTGGACGGCGGCCTGGTGCCGCCCGGCGGGGCGGCCCTGCCCATCACCGACCCGGGCGTGCGCTGGGGCGACGGCCTGTTCGAGACCATGCGCGCCGAGCACGGGCGCATACCGCTGCTTGACCGCCATCTGACGCGCCTGATGCAGTCGGTCGCCGCGCTGGGCTTCGACCCCGCGCCATCCGAGTCCGACATCCGCGCCGCGCTGGCCGAGTGCATGGCAAAGGTGGACGCGGGCGTGCACCGCGTGAGGGTGACAGTCACCCCCCACCCCACCCTGCTGGTGGAAATAACTCCATATGAGCCGAATCCGGCACCCGGGGTGACGGTCACCAGCCTCATCGGCACCTGGTGGCCGGGCGAGGAGATCCGCGAGCACAAGACTCTCTCGTACGCCGCGCACCGGCTGGCGCACCGGCGTGCGGTGGCGGCCGGCACCGACCATGCGCTGCTGCTGGACGACGCCGGACGCCTGGGCGAGTCGGATGCCGCCAACGTGTTCCTCGTGGTGGGCGGCACGCTGCTCACCCCGCCGGTGGAGGGGATCCTCGGCGGCGTCACCCGCGACCTGCTGCTCGAGGTCGCCGTGGCCGAGGGAATCCCCATCGACGTGCGACATGTCGCCGAGGCCGAGTGGCGCGACGCCGACGAGATGTTCCTGAGCAACGGCCTCGTGGGCCTCACCCCGGTGCTCGCCGTGGACGGCGTACCCGTGCGCGACGGCACCCCGGGCCCCACCAGCCAGCGCCTGCAGGAGGCCTTCGCCCGCGCGGGAGGCTGGGCCCGGGCCGCCTAGCCCCTAGCCCTTGCCCCGCCCGGCCTTGGTGCCGTGCTGGGGCTTCTCGCGCATCGGCGCGGCCACCTTGCGTCCGATCAGGCGCATGGCCTTGAGGCCGAGCGAGAGCTTCTCGCGGTCGTCGGTCTTGCCGATGTCGAGCCCCGCGAGCTCGGTGATGCGGTCGAGCCGGTAGCGGATGGTGTGCCGGTGGGTGTAGAGCTTCTGCGCCGTGGCGGCGAGGTTGCAGTCGAGGTCGAGGTAGCTAGCCACCGTGACCACGAGCTCGGTCTGGTACTGCTCGTCGTAGCGCACCAGCGGAGCCAGGGTCTGCTCGTAGAAGGCCTCGAGCTCCTCCGGTCGGTCGGCGAACACCTGGAAGAGCAGCTTGTAGGTGCCTGTCTCCTCGAAGGTGACCACCTCGCCGGCGCGACCGAGCTTCTCCCCGATCGACAGCGCGAGCTGGGCCTCATCGATGGCCGACCCCAAGCGCTCAGGATCATCCTGCTGGCGTGACAGCGCGAGCGTGAGCGTGAGACCGGGCACCGTGGGCCCGGTGGCCGCGAGCAGCCGGCGGGCAAGGGTGTGCGAGAGCTGCTCGGCGCTCTCAGCGGCCTCGCCCTCGGCCCGATGGGGAAGCAGCACGACCAGCAGGCCCTCATGCCAGTCGACCAGCGCCTTGGGCCAGTGGAGCTCCAGCACCCCGCGGGTCTGCTGCATGAACCGGCGGATGAGCCGCGGGTCGCTTATCACCCGGCCCTCGTCGTGCGGATCGTGAAGGGCGCCCACCAGGGCCACCGCCCCGCCTGTGAGGTCGGCACCCAGGTGCCGGGCGCGACGCACCAACGACTCGCGGCTCACCACCTCGCCGGCCAGGAGCTCCTCGATGAGCTCGCCGCGCAGTCGCGCCTCGGTATCAACCCGGGTGTCCTCGCGGCGACGCTCCACCAGCAGGGCATCGGCGAGCGCCAGCAGCGCGGGGTCGTCGGCCGTGGGCGTGACCCCCCAGGCCACGAGCACGCCGGGGAGATCATCCACCCCGGGGCTGCTCAGCCGCACGATGTGCGCCCCCTTGATGCCGGCCTCGGTGAAGGGGCCGAGCAACGAGGCCGGCCCGTGCGTGCGTGCGGCCTCGATGGCGTCGCCCAGGGCGTCGTCGCGCGCATCGGTGAGGCCCGAGGTTCCGAGCACGTCGAGGTACTCATCGAGGATCGCCACCGGCGTGCCCAGCACCTCGGACGCCGCCTCGGCGATGCCCGGCGTGCCGAGCCCCGCGATGAGAACTCGGCGAAGCGCCGCGCGCGCCTCGATCTCGCGCGCCTGCCCCGACAGGTGCGCGTGCGCCGCCGCCACCACCTCGGCCCATGGCCGGTCCTCGGGAAGGACGATCACCGGCACGCGCGGCCTGCCCGACACCGCCGTGCGCGTGACCACCGCCGCCACCCCCGCGGGCAGCGGCTTGGGAACCCCACCGGGTGACACCAGCAGCGCCTGGTCCTGCGGCGGGGCCAACGGGTCGTCCAGCACCACGGCCAGCACGTTCACGCCGTCGGCGCCGCCTGCGGGCACGACCGCCGCCCCCTCGAACGCCGGCAGCGCGAGGATCTCGGCGAGCGGACGCCCGCCCGGGGCACCGGGCAGGGGGCCGTCCGTCACGGCGGATGCGCGCTTGGTGCGGGTGGTCACCGCATAAGCATGAAGCAGCCGGGGAGGCCGGGCAAGCCCTGATGGGGCACGCGGCGGCCCGATTAGCCCCGTGCACAAGTCCCGTGCGCGAAGTGTTGGCCCGCGCGAGAACGCCCTCGATCGCCCTGCAGCCGTATTCTTCACAAGCCGGATGACCGAAATCCGGTGTTCGCGGCGTTCCCGGGGGCACTACCACCCGCCCATTCGCCGCGCGCGAACGATCCCAGGAGGTCCTGACCACTCATGCCGACGCGACACAAGAACCTCGGCGCCGCACAGTGGGTCGCCGAAGAGGCGGTCATCGAGCCCGTCGACCTGACGCTGCCCGAGAACAACGTCTTTGGCGAGAACGTCTTCGGCCAGGCCGCGCAGCGCGCGCGCCTGCCCAAGTCGGTGTACCGCAAGCTGCAGGCCACCATCGACCGCGGCGCCGAACTCGACCCCTCGATCGCCGACGCGGTGGCATCGGCCATGAAGGACTGGGCGCTTGCCAAGGGCGCCACCCACTACACGCACTGGTTCCAGCCGCTCACCGGCAGCACCGCCGAGAAGCACGACTCGTTCTTCGGCCCCACCGGTGACGGCGGCAGCATCGCGGAGTTCTCGGGCAAGGAGCTGATCCAGGCCGAGCCCGACGCGTCGTCGTTCCCCACCGGTGGCATCCGCGCCACCTTCGAGGCCCGCGGCTACACCGCGTGGGACCCGACGAGCCCCGCGTTCATCATGGAGAGCCCCAACGGCGCCACGCTGTGCATCCCCACGGCGTTCATGTCGTGGACCGGCGAGGCGCTCGACAACAAGCTGCCGCTGCTCAGGTCGATGGAGGCCCTCAACACGGCGGCGCTCAAGGCCCTCGATCTGTTCGGCGACCACGATGCCCAGCGCGTGTTCACCACGATCGGCGCCGAGCAGGAGTACTTCCTGATCGACGAGCAGTACTACTACGAGCGTCCCGACCTCATCAACACGGGCCGCACCCTCTACGGCGCCAAGCCGCCGAAGGGCCACGAGCTGGACGACCACTACTTCGGGTCGATCCCCGACCGCGTGCTGGCCTTCATGATGGAGGCCGAGCGCGAGTTGGCGCGCCTGGGCGTGCCGATCAAGACCCGCCACAACGAGGTGGCGCCCAACCAGTACGAGGTGGCGCCGATCTTCGAGATCTCGAGCGTGGGCGCCGACCACCAGCACCTGGTCATGCAGTTTCTGCAGAAGGTCTCGCGCCGCTACGGCCTCGTGGCCCTGCTGCACGAGAAGCCCTTCGCGGGCGTCAATGGATCGGGCAAGCACAACAACTGGTCCATGAGCACCGACACCGGCGCCAACCTCCTGGAGCCCGGCGACACGCCGCACGACAACCTGCAGTTCCTGTTCCTCGCCGCCGCGGTCATCCGAGCGGTGGACAGGTACCAGGGCCTGCTGCGCGCCACGGTGGCCAACGCCGGCCAGGACCACCGCCTGGGTGCCAACGAGGCCCCGCCGGCCATCATCTCCATCTACCTGGGCGCCGAGATCCAGCGCGTGATGGAGGGCATCGCCAGCGGCAAGGCGCGCAAGAGCACGCCCAAGTCGTTCCTCGGCCTGGGCTCGCCCGTGCTGCCGGACATGCCGCTGCACGCGGGCGACCGCAACCGCACCAGTCCGTTCGCCTTCACCGGCAACAAGTTCGAGTTCCGGGGGGTGGGCTCAAACCAGGAGCTCGGGCTGCCCAACACGGTGCTCAACACCATCGTGGCGGAGTCGATCGACTACATGTCGGGCGAGCTCAAGAAGAAGCTGGCCAAGCGCGGAGCCACCCTCGAGAAGGCAGTGGTGGAGGTCGTGCGCGACGTCTACAAGCAACACGGCCGCGTGGTGTTCGACGGCGACGGCTACTCGGAGGCCTGGCACAAGGAGGCCCACAAGCGCGGCCTGCTCAACCTGCGCACCACGCCGGACGCCCTGCCGCAGTTCATCACCCCGGCCACCGTCCAGGTGTTCACCAAGTACAAGGTGCTCGACAAGCGCGAGCTCACCGCGCGCTACGAGGTGTACGTCGAGCAGTACATCACCAAGGTGAATATCGAGGCCGAGACCGCCGCAGACATCGCGCGCACGGCCATCCTGCCCGCCGCGCTGCGCCAGGTGGCGCTGTGCGAGGCCGCCGACATGGCGGACCTCACCGCCGAGTCGCGCGGCCTGGCCGAGGACCTCCTCAGGGCCATCAAGGACCTGGAGAAGGCCAACGCCAGCCACCCGCACACGGGCCCGGCCATCAAGCACGCCGAGTACATGCGCGACAAGGTGCTGCCGGCGATGGAGGCCGTGCGCGAGGTGGCCGACCACCTGGAGGGCCTCGTGGCCGACGACCTCTGGCCGCTGCCGAAGTACCAGGAGATGCTGTTCGTGAAGTAGGGGAGCGCAACTGCATCCCCGCGTTCTCCTGAACGCCACGAGGGGGGACATGGGGCGCTCCCACATCACGGGGGTGCCGACCGACCGGACCGCGGGCGCAGCCCGGGGGGCCCGGATTTGGTGGGGAGGACCGTTCGAAGATGTCCGACCGCGAAGATCCGGGCCCCTCGGGCGTTCACGGAGGAAAGCGCTCGGCACCCGCGTGCGGTAGGTTCGCCTCCATGACACGCGACGAGATCCTGGCGCTGGTCGAAGAGCGCGACATCAAGTTCATCCGGTTCTGGTTCACGGACATCCTGGGCCAGCTGAAGAGCTTCGCGGTCACCCGCGAAGAGCTTCCGGCCGCGATGGAGAGCGGCATGGGCTTCGACGGCTCGTCGATCACCGGCTTCAACGCCATCGAGGAGTCGGACATGATCGCCATGCCCGACCCCGACACCTTCGCGGTGCTGCCCTACCGGCCCACCGAGCAGGGCGTGGGCCGGATGTTCTGCGATATCCAGCTGCCCACCGGCGAGCCGTACGAGGGCGACCCCCGGCAGATCCTGCGCCGGGCGCTCGAGCGCGCGCGGGGCATGGGCTACGACCACTTCTACCTGGGCCCCGAGCTGGAGTTCTTCTACTTCAGGAGCGCCGAGGGCACCGAGCCGCTTGATCGCGGCGGCTACTTCGACCTGACCACCCTCGACGCCGCCAGCGACCTGCGGCGCGAGACGGTGCTGGCGCTCGAGGCGATGGGGATCCACGTGGAGTACTCCCACCACGAGGTGGCGCCGAGCCAGCACGAGATCGACATGCGGTTCGACGACGCCCTGCGCATGGCCGACAACGTCATGACCTACCGCACGGTGGTGAAGGAGGTCGCGCACCGCAACGGCATCTACGCCACCTTCATGCCCAAGCCGCTGGCCGGCGAGAACGGCTCAGGGATGCACACGCACCAGAGCCTCTTCACGGGCAAGAGCAACGCCTTCTTCGACCCTGACGACGAGTACCTGCTCTCGGCCGACGCCAAGGCGTTTATCGCCGGGCAGCTGCGCCACGCCCGCGAGCTCTCGTGCGTGTTCGCGCAGTGGGTCAACTCCTACAAGCGCCTGGTGCCGGGCTACGAGGCGCCGGTGTACATCGCGTGGAGCCGCCGCAACCGCTCGGCGCTCATCCGCGTGCCGATGTACCACGTGGGCAAGGAGCGGGCCACGCGCTGCGAGCTGCGCGCGCCCGACCCCGCCTGCAACCCCTACCTCACGTTCGCGGCGCTCCTGCATGCCGGCCTCGATGGCATCGAGAAGGGCTATGAGCTCCCCGCGCCCATGGAGACCAACCTGTATGAGTTCGGACCGGAGGAGCGGGCGCGGGAGGGCATCGAGAACCTCCCCGAGACCCTCGGCGAGGCCATCGAGATCGGCGCGGCGTCGGAGCTGCTGCTGCGCGCCTTGGGCGAGCACACCCACTCCCGTTTCGTGGAGATCAAGCGCGCCGAGTGGGAGGAGTACCGCGTGCAGCTCACGCCATTCGAGATGCAGCGCTACTTGCCGGTGCTCTAGCCCGGCTTGCCCGTGGACGCGACCACCCCCACCGATGTGAGCTGGCTTCCGGGCTGGGCCGAGGTGCTCATCTGGGTGGGCATCATCATCGTGTTGGCGGCCATCTGCATCTGGATCGTTCGCCGGGTGGAGCACCGATCCGTGGCGCGCGTGCTGCGCGAGGGCGAGACGGTGCGGGCCCGCCAGCGCGGCACGGCGATCGGCGCGCTGGCCACCGGGGTGATCTACCTCGTGGTGATCGCCGCCATCGTCGCGGTGATCGCCGTGGTCTTCGGGGCCAACAGCGTGGCGGCCATCTCTGGCTCGGCCTTCGTGCTGCTGGTGCTCGGCTTCGCGGTGCAGCGCCTGCTGGCCGATGTGGTGGCCGGCTTCTTAATCCTCTTCGAGGGGCAGTTCGCGGTGGGCGACCTCGTATCGCTCGAGAGCACGGTGCCCATGGGCGTGGTGGAGCGCGCGGGCCTGCGCGCCACGGTGCTGCGCGCCATGAACGGCGACGTCATCTACATGCCCAACAGCCAGGTGAAGGCCGCCCAGCGCCTGCCCCACCGCGCACGCGACATGGAGGTGGGCGTGCTGGTCACCGACGTCGCGCCGGTGGCCCGCGCGGTGGCCGATGCCGCCGACCTGGTGGGGCCGGGTGGCGTGCGGTTCGCGTCTGCCCCCATGGTCACGCGCACCGACGACATGGGCGACGGCCTGGCGTGGGTACGCATTCGCGTGGACGTGATGCCCGGGTTCGAGTGGATGGTGTCGGGCCTGCTGGTGGACGTGATCCGCGCGCGCTGCGGCGACCGGCTCAAGGGTGATCCCGTGGTGAGCGACGCCGACCGCGACGTGGTCCGCGCCTACGAGCGCATGCTGCGCGAGGCCAAGCGGGCCGGCAACGCCAGCGGGGCCGGCGGGTCCGCGCCCGGGCAGGTACCGGGCCAGCCGCCGGCCACCTAAAGCAAGGCGAGCACTTCGCCCCAGCGGTCCACGCAGGCGTCCCAGGTCCACGTGCTGGCGAAGGCCCGGCCGCTCTCGCCCATGGCCTGCCGCTCGGCGGGGTTGGCCGCAAGGCGCGCCAACTGCCGCGCATAGGTGCCGGGACCGGTGTAGAGCAGCCCGCCGCCCGAGCGGGCGATCTGCCCCGCCACCACCTGCGCGCGGGCGTAGCCGAGCGTGGGCCGGCGCGCGCGCCAGGCCTCCAGCGCCACCAGCGACAGGCTCTCGTAGGGCGAGGGCAGCACCACCACCTCGGCGGCGGCCAGCAGGTCGGCGCGCTCGTCGTCGGTGATGAACCCCGTGGTGGCGACCCACGGGGGAATGTCCATGCCGGGCGCCTCGCGGCCCGCCAGCACCAGGCCGAGCGTGCCCGGGGGAGCGGTGCGCGCGTCGGGCCCACCGCCGCGTGCACGGTCGCCGCGCGAACGGTCGCCGGCCCCACGGGCACGGGCGTCCCCGGCGTCGCGGATCGCAGCCTGGACGTAGTCGCGATGCGCGCGGATGAGGGCGTCCACGCCCTTGGCGGCATCCACCCGGCCCAGGTACAGCGCGAAGCGCGGCGGCAGATCCCACCGCCGGCGCGCGCGGTCGGCATCGCCATCGGGCGACGGATCGAGCCCGGCGCCCACCACCACGCCGGGGGTGTCGTGCACCTCGGCGGTGTCCACCACCAGCTGCCGCTCCTCGGGCGTCATGAACGCCAGCACCTTCGCCATGCGTATCACCCCGCGCGTGAGCGTGAACCTGAGCATGGGCTCCTCATGCGCGAGCGGCACCAGCACCGCGCGATCGCGCACGAGCGGCATGGCGAGTTGCGAGGTGGCGTAGAGGTACGTCCAGCAGGCGACGGCGTCGTATGCGTTTTCGTGCTGGGAGCGACTTTGGTGACTGTCACCAAGACCGCTCAGCGCGCTCAACATGTCACGCGATACCGGGCCCTGGGCCATCGCCCATTCTGCCTCCCGGGCCGGGTCGCCGGGGTCGAGGCCCAGGTGGCGCACCAGGTCGGCCGATCGCTGCGGGTCGGGGGGGTCCACCGCGAAGCGGCGCACCTCCACGCCGTCGTCATCGGTGACGCCCGCGGGGTAGAAGGGGTCCCATGCCAGGTAGTCGCGCGCGGTCGTGGTGAACACCGTCACGCTCTCGCCGGCGCGCACCAGGGCGCGGGCGGTATCGCGACACAGGGCCTCCGCGCCCCCCGCCACCTCCGCGCCGTAGCGCTGCACCACGAAGGCGACGTTCATCGCTCGCCCCCGCTACGGCGCCGGCCAGGCGCCATCAGTCATCCGCGTCGGGCGGCACGCGCTTCTCGAGGTAGTCGATGCGCGCCTCGAGCCGGCGGATCTCGGCCTGCATGCGGTGGCGGTCGGCCTCGAGCTGGGCCAGCAGGTCGGCCAGCGCCGGGGTGATGAGGCGCATCACCGCGCGGCGGCTCTCGCCCACGGCCTTGCCGGCCACGCCGTCGCGCGCAGACGGCGCGGAGTCGGCGATGCGCAGCGGCGGCAGGGGCGGCTCGCCCGCGGCGTCGCGCAGCTGCGCCAGCAGGTCGTCCGGGTCCGGCTCAGATGTCATCGCCGCGCACCTGTCGTCACCCCCGTGACAGCAACCGTCCCGGTGCCAGTCACGTATCCCTCGATCGCTGCCAAGCATGCATCCACAGCGCCCATCAATACGCACCCTTCTCCATCAATACGCGCCCTTCTTGAAGAGCACCGCCGGGACCGTGCGGGCCAGGATCACCAGGTCGAGCCAGATCGACCATGTCTCGATGTAATAGAAGTCGAGGCGCACCAGCTCGTCGAACGACAGGTCGGCGCGACCGCTCACCTGCCACAGGCCGGTCATGCCCGGCAGCACCAGGTAGCGCTTCTTCTGCAGGTCGTCGAGCAGCAGGAAGTCGCGCTCGGGAAGAGGCCTTGGGCCCACCAGCGACATCTCGCCCTTCAGCACGTTGAACAGCTGCGGCAGCTCGTCGATGGAGAACCGGCGCAGCACCTTGCCCACCGTGGTCACCCGCGGGTCGTCGGCGATCTTGAACAGCGCGCCGTCGGCCTCGTTGCGGTGCTCGAGGTCGGCCTGCTGCTCATCCGCCCCCACGCGCATGGTGCGGAACTTCAGGCAGTCGAAGGGGTGCTCCTCCACCCCCATGCGCCGGTTGCGGTAGGTGATGGGGCCGCGATCCTCCAGCCAGATGGCCGCGGCCGCCACGAGCATGATGGGCGAGAGCAGCACCACGAGCAGCGCGCCCACCACGATGTCGAAGGCCCGCTTGGCGAAGAACGCCAGGCCGCTCAGCACCGGCGGGCGAAGCTCGAACAGCGGAAGGCCCGGGGCCGGCACGGCCCGGATGGAGTGCGAGAGCAGTTGCGCGGTGGTGGGCGCCAGGCGCACGGGGATTCCCCGGCGACGGCACACATCGAGCAGGTCGAGGATCGACTGGTCGCGCCCGGCCTGCCCGGCCAGGATCACCTCGTCGATCCGCGTGGGGTCGAGCAGCCGGTCGAGCTCGCGCGCGGCCGGCGGCTCGTCCTCGGTGCCCACCCCCGCCACCAGCGAGTGCGTGCCCACCACGCGGTACGCCACACCGTGGCGGTCGGTGCTGCCGCGCGTGATGCTCTCGGCGATGGGTACGGTCATGTCGGCGGCGCCCACGATGAGCGCCCGGCGTTCGAAGTTGGTCCAGTCGAGCACGAAGGCGGTCACGCTGTCCCACGAGGCGCGCAGGATGATCACCAGCAGCGCGATCACGAACCACGACGAGTAGAAGATGTAGAAGGTGTTGAAGCGCCAGCCGCTGGCCAGCACCAGGGCCAGCACGATCACCGTGGCCACCGTGACGGCCGAGAGGATCCGGCTCGACCCCCCGCGCTCCTCGCGCTCGGCGTAGAGCCCGTACTTGGCGAACACCAGCACCAGCGTGATGGTCACGAGCGGCAGGGCCTTCTGCTCCACCGACCAGATGGCGGCCGAGTCGACCGGCTGCCCCTGCACGATGAGCTTGAACGCCAGCACCGCATACAGCCCCAGGAACACCGACACGATGTCGATGGCCAGGAGCGCCACCACGCTCAGCGCGCGCCGGATGTAATCGCGCCCCTGCCGGCCACGCAGGATCGGCACGAATCGCACGTCGCGCGATGCCAGGCGCTCCCCGGCGTCCTGCGGCGTGGCGGTGCTGCGACCCGGCGGTGGTGGTGGCGAGCTCACGTGGTCAGGCTACCCCCTAGTTCACGCGGACCGTGACCGGCCACGAGCTCCGGGTGTCCTTCGGGCCGCTCGGCACCTCGCCGGTCCACGTGGCGCGGTAGAGCGTGCTCGACGACGGCTTCACGTTCAGCGCGAACGAGCCGTCCGTGCCGGTGGTCACTACCGCGACGTCGGTCCAGGTGCCGCCACTTCGGGTCTGCACCGTCACCTCGGTGGGCTGGCGCGTGGTGCGCACCTGGCCCACCAGCGTGGCGGTGCCGCCCCTGGCCACCGGGCGCGAGGACAGCGGCGACATCGGCAGCGAGAACACCCCGGCGGCGGGCTTGGACTTGCCGTCCTGCTTGAGCAGCCCGGATCCCCACTGGCCGTTATCCTGGAGGAAGTACCACACGAACATGCCGATGCGCTTGTTGGGGCGCACGCGGCGGTAGGCGTCCTGCAGATACTGGGCCTGCTCGGCCTCGCTCACGAACATCGAGTACTCGCTCACCTTCACGGTGGCGAAGCCGAACTCCGTGAGCCACAGCTTCTTGCCGCGCAGGTAGGTGCGGTCCACCTCCTGCTGGAAGCGGTTGATGTTGTACAGGTCGATGTACGACGAGCCGGGGAAGTTGGTGGCGCGCGGCTTGGTGATGGGGTACGGGTGGTGGCTCACGGCGTCCATGGCCGGGCGGCGGCCCGGCAGGCTCACGCCCTTTAGGAAGTCCGACGGGCTGGTGCGCGCGTTGGCGCTCCTCGGGCACGACGACGGGCACTGGTCACCGGCGGGCGAGGTGACGATGCCTGCGATGCGGCTGCCCTTGTCCACCTGCTTGACGTTCGAATAGAAGCTCTCGGCCAGCGCGGTGTAGGTGCCCGTGGACACGTTCACCCACTTGCCGCCCTGCTTCTTGAACTGCGGACGCAAAAAGAGCGGGATGTTGGGCTCGTTCCAGATCTCCCAGTCGCGCACGCCGCGCGGGGCGTAGCGACTGGCGAGCGCATGGCCGAAGTTTCCGTAGTCACCGGCCTTCGCGGGGCGGCGCGAGTTGTCGGGGAATCGCGTGCTCTTGGCCACGGAGGGATCGGCGGCCCAGCCGGGCGTGCCCCACACGGTCATGAGCACCCGCACCCCGCGCTGGGCGGCCGAGTCGACGATGGTGTCGTAGGCCGCCCAGGTGTAGGCCGGGTCATTCTGGTCCTTGGGATTCTTCGGGCGCTTGGTGGCCACCACGTCCCAGCGCACGTCCACGCGGATGATCGATGCGCCCAGGCGGGTCATGGTCTGCACGCGCGACTCGGCGTCCTTGGCAGGCACCTGGTACACGCGGTCGTCCTGGATCCCCGCCAGCGGCGAGGTGGCCGGCACGCCCGCCACCGTGCCCTTCACCGCGCTCGGTTGCGCGGCCACCCCCCCGCAGCCGGCCAGCGCGCCGGCTGCCAGCACGGCGAGGGCACCACGGGTGATCATGACCTGAGCAGGCGAGCGTCGCATGCGGCGGAGAGCCTCCAACGGGGAATCGGTCGTCATGGTGGTCGAGGCCCTCGGGCGCAGCGGGAAACAGGCGCGCGGCCCCGGAGCGGCCCGCAGGGTATGCAGGCGCCACGACGACCGGCAAGAGCACGCGGCCCGTCGCGACCGCTTCTCACGAGATCCTTACGGCTCCCAGCGCGTTTCCCCTGCTGGAGGGGCCGTAACCCGTTGCTTCAAGCGGCCGTTCGCGGGGTCATCGCGCGCTCCACATCGGGCGAGCGCAGCTCGCTGCCGTCCTCCGGGGTCACGACGATCTCCTTGCCCTGCTGCGGCTGCATTCGCGGCGAAAAGATCTCAATCGAGACGATGCCACCGTCACTCCACATCACGCTGCAGTCCTCACGCGAGGTTCCCAGTCGGCATATCCAATCGGTCCCGAGTCCGACTTGCAGATGCGCAGGATGTCGAACCTGTCTTCGTAGTCGACGCGATCAAAGGTCTACGGGCCAAAGGTGACGGTCATCGGGCTTTCGGGAGCCGACGTCGCGGGAAGGCGGGGATCACTTCGCCGACCGCGCTGAGAGGATACTCCACCACCACGAAGAGCCAGCGACTCCCGCCGACGTGATCACGCCGGTACCGATGGCGACCGCGCGTGGTGTCCGGGGCGTTCCCATCGGCGTGAGCAACGGCCTCCAGAATCTGTGCTCGGTGTGGCTGGCAGAACGACCCGTGATCCCGTCGGATCTCCCTCATCGACCAGCCCGGCACCACCACGATGCGACCGAACTCCGGGTCGATCGCGAATGCGCCCGCGGGTAGGTCCGGAGGCTCATCCACCACTCACGCAGCGGGCGGCAGCGCGTTCCCCGAGTCGAGGAGCTCACGCGCGAGATCCCCCACCCGCATGCCATCGGCCTCCGCCTGGCCCAGCGCGGCGTCCACATCGCCGGCCAGCCCCAGCCGCAGGCGAATGGCCGCATCGATGGCCGCGAGCCACTCGCTCACCCGATCGCAGTGCACCAGCACGGCCCCGTGTTCGCGGGCCATCAGCAGGGCCACCTCGTTGGCGAGATCGGGGATCTCCCCGCGCGCCTGCACGGCGTCCCTCAGCGGAAACCAGCGCGTGGCATAGCCGAGCTGCGCATACTCGGTGAGCGCATGCCGGCTGCGCATGGCCGACACGATCGTGCGCACGCCCTGGTCGTGCCACCGGGCGAGCTCGGCGTTGCGGCGGGCCACGCGATGGCTGCGGCGACCGCCACCCACGCGTCCCCGCACGCTCCGTCAGTCGGGGGTCGCCGCCGCCCTGATCCAGTCTGGCACGGGCACGGGGGTGCGCCCCTCGCGCTCGATGCACACGTGCACCAGCTCGCCCTCGGCGCAGAGCTCATCGCCGCGCAAGAACCGGTGCCGGCTGCGGAATGACGTGGTGCCCACGCCCCCCACCGAGGTCTCGATGGTGATCATGTCGTCGAGCAGCATGCGCGTGTCGAACCGGCAGCGGGTATCGACGACCGGGATTCCCACCCCCTCCTCCAGCAGCCGGGTGAACGGCCAGTCCATGTCGGCAAGCCACTCGCTGAGGCCGCGATCCATCCACCGGTAGGCCGCGGTGAAGTGGATCTGGCTCACGTCAACCTCGGCCATCACGATGCGGCGGATCTCGCGGCGGATGTGCGGCGAGGGGGCGCTCATGCGGGGCTCCTGCGGCAGGTCACGGGGCCAGCCTACGCCGCTTTTTCCCGCAACGAGCGCCCCGGTGCCTGACACGTAACCGTTCGCGGGGGGAGCAAACGGCGCGCCCGGGCGTTGGTGCAACACGTGCTGCCGGAACCTCGGCATGCAATTCCCATTGCACAGGAGCAGCTGTGGCGCCATATTTCCCAGCCCACCACACCCCCTGAATGCACACCCCAGGCCCTGACACCCCGCGGCTGGCCACCCCCGTGGCCGGCGAGAGCGACGCCGACGCCCGTCGCAGGCTCTGTCTTGCGGCCATGGCCGGCGCCCCGGGCCTGCTGCGCTACGCCGCCCGATTCGCCCCCACGCTCGAGGACGCCGAGGACGCCTACCAGCGCGGCATGGAGGTCGCGCTCACCAAGGGGCCCATTGGCACCCGGGACGAGTTCATCGCGTGGCTGCACGTGGTCATCCGCAACGAGGCCACCACCTTGGCCCGGCGCAGCGGCCGCGAGACCCCCGCCGGCGACGAAATCCAGGTGGCGGTGGACTCCCGCACCCGCGAGTCCCGCGAGCCCGCAGCCGTGGCCGAATGGCGCGAGCGCTACCGCACGCTGCAGGACGCCATGACATCGCTCAACGAGGCCGAGCGGGTGTGCCTGCTGCTTCGCACCGCCGGGGTGAGCCGCGCCGAGATCGGGTCGATGACCGGCTACACCGACCGCAAGGTGGAGCGCTCGATCGTGCGCGCCCGCAAGCGCCTGCACGCGTGGCACCTCGACCTGGCCCGGGGCGAGAAGTGCCAGAAGGTGCAGGACGCGCTGGAGCGCGTGGCCGACCACGAGGCCGACGATCGCGACCGGCGCATGGTGTCGAAGCATGTGCGCCACTGCGGCGCGTGCCGGGCCGCGCTCAGGTCGCGCCGCGAGACCAACGCCGGCATCACCGTGCTGGTGCCCGTGGCCGTGGTGGGTGCTGCGGCGGCGGGCCTCGCAGTGCCCGACCCGAGCCCGGCCATGGGCGTGGTGGAGCGCGGCGCCACCCGCATTACCGTGTCGGTGGGGCAGGCCTGGCAGGCGATGCTCGACCTCCCCTCCCTCATGAGCGCCCGCATGGGCGCCGGCGCCGTGGCCATCACCGTGGCGGGCTTCGCGGGCGTGCCCATCGTCGCCAAGACCGTGAGCGACGGCCAGCGCCAGGCCACCCAGCCCGTTGCCGCCCAGGTGCGCACCGTCGCCGACGCCTCGGGCGTGAGCACGGTCGCCGCGCCTGACGCCGGCGGAGCGGCAGGCGTGGCGGGGGCCGGCACGGCAGCGCCGGGATCCACGGTGCCCGGCACCGACCCGCACGGCACCGCGACGGTGCCCGGCGGCGCGGTCGGGAGCGGCGCGGCCCGAGGCACAGCGGCCCCGGGCGCAGCCGGACCCACCAGCGCCGCACAGGCCGACGCCATCGCCCAGATGCACCGCCTGCGGGCGCAGGCCGCGCAGCGGCGACGCGCAGCCGAGGCCGAGGCGCGCAAGGCGCGTGAGCAACGGGAGGCCGCCGCGCGCGAGCGCGCCGCCGGGCGCCAGAGCGGCGCCGGCAGCGCATCGAGCGGGGCGTCCTCACGTCGATCCACCCCCGCCGCGAGCCCCGCGGCGCAACCGCAGCTGGAGTTCGGACCATGAGCAATCCACCACGCAGGCCCCGTCCGCGCGCGCTCGCGCGCATCGCGCTGGCATCGGCCGGCGGCATCGGGCTGGCCCTCGCAGCCGCGCCTGGCGCGCTGGGCACCGACGGCAACCTCTATCCACAGGGCTCCGGCCCCTTCACCACCGGGTCGATGCTCGCGGCCAGCCAGCCGAACCCATCGGTGGTGCAGCTGAAGGCCGCCGCCACCACGGCCGCGCCCATCGGCACGCACTTCTCGATGGGATGGGGCTGCCCCGTCCCCGGCAGCGAGATCGCATCGGTGCAGTGGAGCGCCCTGCGCTACGCAGCGGCGTCCAGCGCCGGGCTGCAGGTGGTGGCCAACGGGCAGCCGGTGTGGGCCGAGGGCGACGTCGGCATTCCGCAGTCGCCGGCAGGTGGGCGCGGCTACGGGCTGGGGCTCCCCGGCGGCACGTGCGACGTGAAGCTGGAGCTCGTGCAGGGCGAGCGCCGTCAGCAGCACGCGCGGGTATGGTGGATCGGCAGCACGGGGGCGGTCATCCGCGACGTCGCGCCGCCCAGCGCCCAGGTGGTGAGCACCCCGGCCGGGTGGCTCAACGCATCGCAGGGTGCCGCGCGCGTGGGCTGGCAGGCGGCCGACAACTTCGGCAGCGATGGCATCACCGGCCAGCGCGTGAAGGTTGCCGGCGAGACCCGCTGGGCCGGAGCGCCCGGGCAGGGCCAGCACGGGGCCGACGTGTCGCTGGCGGGGCTGCCCGACGGCGCCCACACGGTGCGCGTGGAGGTGGACGGAGACGGCACCGGGGGCGCGGCGTCCGAGAGCACCCTGCGCATCGACCGCACCGCGCCCGACCTGGGCGAGCCCGAGGTCGCCTACACGCCGGGCACCACGCGCGGGCAGCTGGCGTTCTCGGCCAACGACTCCACGAGTGGCCTGCAGGCCGCGCGCGCCGAGGTGAACACCATGCCCAACGGCGCCACCACGGGGTCGTGGGTGCCGGTGGCCAGCGTGGGCGCGGCCTCGGCCGGCCAGCGCGTCACCCGCGCGGTGGGCGCGGGTCTCACCGACGGCCTGCACGCATGGCGCGTGATGGCATCCGACCAGGCCGGCAACGCCACCGAGCAGCTCGCGCCCGAGCACATGGTGGTGGACACCCAGCCGCCGCGCATCGGCCTGCAGCCCATCCCGCCCGCATGGACATCCGTGCTGCCGCTGCAGATGACCCTGAGCGACAACCTCGACCAGTACATCGGCCTCGGTGACTTCGAGGCCGAGATCAACACCGCGGGCGACGGCAGCACGCGTGGCGATTGGATTCCCGTGGCGCAGGAGGCCCTGGCCCCCGGCTACACCCAGATGCAGGTGCCGCTCACAGGCCTTGCAGACGGCGTGCACGTGGTGCGCCTGCGGCTGCGAAACGGCGGCCCCTTCGCGCAGACGCTCGTGGCCACCCGCCTCAGCCTGGTGCGCACCGACCTCACGCCCCCCGACATAGCGCGGGCGTCGCTCATCACCCAGCCCGACGGCAGGGTGAAGATGACCTGGACGGCCGAGGACGCCCGATCGGGAGTCGACCGCGTGCGCCTGCAGTGGCTCGACGGCTGGACCTGGCGCATTCTCACGCAGCTGCCCGCGTCCGATGGCAGCGGCATCGCCGCCATCGACCCCGACCTCTTGCCCGACCCCGGCACCCGCCTCCGCGTGCAGCTGGCCGACGCCGCGGGCAATACCCGCGCGCTCGAGGTGGAGCCCCCGGCGCGCACGCGCCCCGGATCGCCATCGCCCGATGCCCCCTCGCGCCCCGGTGCCACCCCGGCACAGCAGATGGCCGACACCGCCCGCGAGGGAATGCTCACCCTGGGCATCCGCAACGGCGTGCCCGAACGCGTGGAAGGCCGCGACTACAGGGTGGTCAAGCTCGCGGCGGGCAAGCCCGTCACCATCACCGGCCGCCTGCTCAACCGCCAGGGCCAGGCGCTCGCCGGGTTCACCATGGTGGCCCGCCAGAGCGGCCGCGATCTCGGCGCCGCCATCACCGGCCCCGACGGCGCGTTCGTCATCACGGCCGTGCCCATCCGCACCGGACCCATTGACGTCGGCGTGCCCGACGGATCGAAGGTGGTGCCCGTGCCCACCGGCCCGGGCGTGGCCGTGCGCCTGCGCGCCACCGTCACCCTCAGCGCGTCGCGCACCGAGACAAGCGCCAGGGGGGCACCGGTGACCTTCAAGGGCAAGATGTCGCCGGCCCCGGGCGCCGAGGGCGGCCGCAAGGCGATCGTGCTCGAGTGGCTCGACCCCTTCCGCAAGGCGTGGCGTCCGGTGGTGAACGCCCGGGCCGCTGCCGACGGATCGTTCCAGATCCGCTGGCGCTTCCACGCCAGCGGGCTCACCGTGCCCTTCCGGGTACGCGTGCCGCGCGAGCGCGGGTGGATGATCGAGCCGGGCAGCTCGCCCGTCATCACGGTGAGGGTGCGATAGTTCGATGACCACTTTGAATGGTCATTTTGAGGAGGCTCCCTGGCCGCGCGCACCATCTCGATCACCGATGTGAAGGCCAACCTGCTCGCGCTCGTCACCGAGGTGGGCGACACCGGCGACGAGATCGTGACCACTCGCAGGGGGCGGCCGGTCGCGCGCCTGGTGCGCGCGGCATCGGAGCACCCGCTCAAGGGATCGCTCGTGCTGCCCGATGACATGGCGGCCTACGACCTCTGCGCGGAGTGGGCGGGCAGCGACCTGGCATGAGCGACGGGTGCGTGCTCGACACCTACCCCTGGCTTCACCTCATCGAGGACACCGGGCGCATCCCCCGCGCGGCGCGGAGGCTGATCGACGCAGGAATCACGCTGCATGTGCCAGCCATGTGCATGTGGGAGGTCGCGATGCTGCTCGAGTGAGGACGCCTGAGGATCAACGACCCCGGCATGAGCGCCGAGCGCTGGCTGCGGGCGGCCCTGGCGGCCCCGTACGAGATCGCACCCCTCACGCCCCGCATCGCGGCGTGTGCTGCCGACCTCGGGCGCGAGGGCTTCCATGGCGACCCCGCCGACCACATGGTCCACGCGACGGCGCGGGTGATGGACCTTCCGCTCATCACGGGTGACGAGCAGAGCCAATCGTTCGAGAAGAGCCTGCCGCGGCGCAGCCGTCGCCTCGCCGTGTGGGACTGACTCCGGTTCGGACCGACCTAGCGAACCACGGCAGTGGCAGCCGACCGCGCCGTGGCGACGGTGCCGCCCACGGGGGTCACGCGCACGCTGGCGGTGGCCCACACGCGCTGGCCGGCGCGCATCACACGCGCAGCTGATGCGCCCAGAGCGACCTGCACCGTGGTGCGCGTGGGCAGCGATCCATCTGCGGCCACCCGCACGGTGGCAACCCCGCGGCCCAACGTGGCCCCGCGCACCGAGCGGCGGATCGTCACCGCCGCGCGCACCGTGGCCCCCTGCGGGGCGCGACCGCCGAGCGACACCCTGACGGGCACGCTCACCCGGCGCGCGCCCAAGCGCAGCACCGTGCGTGCGGCCACGCGGGCGGTCATCGAGGCGACGGCCTGCGTGGCACCGGCCACCGCCCCCTGCCCGGCCGCCTCACCTGATCCATTCCCATCGGGCTCGAGGGTGAGCACGTCACGCACCACGCCGTCCACCGACAGCACCTGCGCGGTGAGCAGCGTGTCGGTGGCCGTGATGCGCATGGCGCCGTTCGACCCGCTGTAGTGCGCCCGGCTCTCGGCCACCGCCGCGGCGGGGAAGGCCGTCACCGACTGCCCGCCGATACCGTTCACCACGTAGGGAAGCCCGCCGACCTCGAGTCGCTCGTAGTAGTGGTCGTGGCCGTTCAGCACCAGGTCGGCGCCCCACTCGCGGAAGGGCCAGCGCATGCCCGGATACGGCCCGCGCGCGCTCGAGGTGTAGGGCGGGTGGTGCAGGGCCACCACCTTGAAGGGGGCGTTGGACGCCGCCATGGCCGGCTGCAGCCAGGCCTTCTGCGCGGCCATGTCCGATGCGTTGCGAAGGGCCTCATCGGAGTCGAGCATGAAGAAGTGCACGGGGCCGATGCGCACGTCGTACCAGCGCTCGTTGCCGGGCAGCGAGAAGTAGCTCAGGTAGTTGGAGATGCCGGCGTCGGAGTATTCGTGGTTGCCCGCGATCGGCCACAGCCGGTTGGTCACCGCCGTGCCACCCGCGCAGTTGGGCCCGCTGGCCACGCCGGCGAGGAAGCCGCAGTAGTACTTGCCCACCGTGCGGTCGTACTTGCCCGTGCCCGTGCCGCCGGCCGACGAATAGTAGTTGTCGCCCAGCAGCACCAGGTGGTCGGGGCCCCACCCGGCAACCATCGACGCCACCGCGGCCTGGTTGGCGTTGTCCACGCCGGGATCGCCGATCACGCCGATCTCCATGGCGCCCAGTGCCGGCGTCGCGGCGGAGGCCAGCGCGCAGGCAATAATGCCCGCCGCAGCCGCCAGCGCGCGGATTGCACCGCGGCCACCCCGTTCTCGCCTTCCCATGCCCGAGCACGGGGAGACCGCAGCACTCACGGCGCGTAGCGCACGATCGGCTGTCCAACGCCCTCCGACAGCGTGGCGTAAGAGGTGCACGAGGCGTCCACGGCGATGGCCTCCCCCTGCGGCTCGCGCACGTACGGACGCTCGTCGCCCGGCGCAAGCAGCGCGGCACCGATGCCACCGACCGACTCATGCACGCGCACGGCGTCGTAGGTCTTCACCACCACCGTGGTGCCGTCCGCGCAGGCGTCAGCACCCACCACCCCGCCGTAGGCCATCTCGCCCACCAGTTGCATTACGCCCGACCCGGCCGCCACCTGCGCCGCGCTCGCGCGGTACACCCGCGATCGCGCCTCGCGCTTGCTCACCACGTAGAGATCTCCCGTGGTGCGGTCGGCCACGACGGCCTCGGCGTCCCGTGCTCCGTCCGGGTACGAGAGGCGGATGACCTGCGGAGCCACCGCGGCGAGCGTGCTGCCATCAGGCACGCCCCATAGCGACGGCTCGGCCACGCGGTAGATCCGCACGCCCGACCTCACCGCGGCGTTGTCACCGACGTCGGCGATGAACAGCGCGTCCATGCCATCCGCCGTGGTGCCCAGCGCGATGTCCTCGATGTCGGTGGCGCTCACGCCGGCGAGAGGAACGCTCGCTCGCGTGGTGCCGCTCCACCCGACGGCAAACACCCGGGCTGTATCGCCGCTGTCGTTGTGGGTCCAGAGCAGGTTGTCCTGCGTGCGGCTCCAGGCCAGCCCGGAGGCCTCCACCACGGGTGCGCCCACCGCTCCGAACACCGTGCGGGTAGTGCCCGCAAGTCGAGCCGGCGCGGGCGCCGGATCGCGGCCGGGTTCCGGCATCGGGGCTGCGTCGGGCGCGCCGGGGTCCTGTGGCGCAGGGGGGTCGGGAGTCGAACCGGGGAGCGCGACTTCATCTGGCGACTCGTCATCGGCCGCCCTGAGGGCATCGTCGTCCGGGCGCAGGGGCGCCCCCAACACCTTGGCGGTCACCGCTCGACCGATCGGCCGTTCTGCGCGCACCGCCACCCGAGCCTCGAGGGCGTCACCGCGCGGCACCCGGCAGTCGACGAGTGCCGCGCGCGCGAGGGGCACTCGCAGATTCACCGCACCGGCGCGAGGCACCACACGAAGGGCATGCCCGACCACTTGGCCGGTGGATTCCTGCCTCACCGTTACGTCGACGCGAGACGCGCGCCTCGGAATGCCCGATACGCGAACGCGCAGCCACGCTGACGCCGCTCGGCACGCGGGTGCATCGGCCTTCGCGCGCATGCCCTGCAGGGATACCGCTGAGGCCTCGTCCATCACGCCCGGCGCCATCACGAGCGCTGCGGACGACAGCAGGGCTACCGATGCCGCAGCGAAGCAGGTGCGAGGAGGACGATGGGCGTGGCGGAGGGCCATGCGCGCATGCTCCCGCCCCCCGAACGGGTTGCAGCGTAAACGCCCCCGGTTCATACCTTTTCGCAACAAATAACTTGCGGGCGGATCACGCATCGCCCCCGCGCGCCCGGCCACTACCCTCCCGCGCATGAGCACCTCAGCCTTCCGCGGCACCGATGACTACATCGCGTCCCCCGACCTGCAGGCGGCGGTGAACGTGGCGGTATCCCTCGAGCGCCCGCTCCTGGTGCGCGGCGAGCCCGGCACCGGCAAGACCCTGCTGGCAGAGGCCGTGGCCGGGTCGCTGGGCATGCGCCTCATCACCTGGCCGGTGAAGAGCACCACCCGCGCGCAGGACGGCCTGTACGTCTATGACACCGTCCAGCGCCTCTACGACAGCCAGTTCGGCGAGGGCGACCCGTCGGATGTGGCCAAGTACATCCGCCTGGGGCAACTGGGCCAGGCGTTCTCGGCACCCGAGCGCGTGGTGCTGGTGATCGACGAGGTCGACAAGGCCGATCTGGAGTTCCCCAACGACCTTCTGTGGGAGCTCGACCGCATGAGCTTCCACATCCCCGAGACCGGCGAGACGGTCGCCGCCGCCAGCCGCCCCGTGGTGATCATCACCTCCAACGCCGAGAAGGAACTGCCCGACGCCTTCCTGCGCCGGTGCGTGTTCCACTACATCGCGTTCCCCGACCCCGCCCAGATGGAGCAGATCGTGCGCGTGCACCACCCGAACGTGGACGAGCTGCTGCTGCAGCGCGCAATGGAGGGCTTCTACCTGCTGCGCGAGATGGACGGCCTGCAGAAGCGCCCGAGCACATCCGAGCTGGTCGACTGGGTGCAGGCGCTGGCGGTAGGCGGCGTCAACCCCGGCACGATCGTGGACGAGCTGCCCTTCATGGGCGTGGTGCTCAAGAAGCAGGCCGACCTCGACATCGCCCGCCGGCACATGGCCGTGCGCGCCCGTCGCGCGGCCATGCAGCAGGAGCGCTAGGGCCAGGCGTGTTCGAGGGCCTCTTCACCACGCTGCGCGACGAGGGGGTGCCCGTGGCGCTGGACGAGTGGCTCACCCTGCACGACGCCTTGGAGCGCGATCTTCACCACAGCACGCTGTCGGGCTTCTACCTGATGTCGCGCGCGGTGCTGGTGAAGGATGAGTCGCACTACGACGGCTTCGACATCGCGTTCGCCCGGTACTTCTCGGGAATCGATCCCACCACCGACGCCGTGGACGACCGCGTGTGGAAGTGGCTCGAGGAGAACCCGCACGTCCTGCACATCTCAGAAGACCAGCGCGCGCGGCTGGACGCCATGCGCGACCAGCTGGAGCTCGATGAGCTGCTCGGGAAGCTCAAGGAGAAGCTGGAGGCCCAGGAGGAGGAGCACCACGGTGGCTCCGAGCACATCGGCACCGGGGGAACCTCACCATTCGGCCACTCGGGCTACCACCCGGGAGGCATCCGCGTCGGCGGCCAGGGCCGGTGGCGATCGGCGATCCAGACCGCCGGCGAGCGCCGCTACCGCGATCTGCGCACCGACCACGAGATCGGCGCACGCGACTTCGGCGTGGCGCTCAGGCGACTCAGACAGCTCTCGACGCGCCTGGGCGGCCCGGCCACCGAGCTCGACATCGACGGCACCATCCGCGATACGGCCGACCACGGCGGTCAACTGCGGCTGTCGTTCCGTCGCCCCCGGCGCAACACCGTGCGCGTGCTTCTCATGCTCGACATCGGCGGCTCGATGGATGATCACATCATGCTGCTCGACCGCCTGTTCACTGCCATGCACCAGGCCAGCCACTTCCGCGACCTGCAGGTGCGCTTCTTCCACAACTGCGTGTACGACCGCGTGTACACCGACCCGAGCATGCACCCGAAGAGGTCCGAGAGCACCCGGCATCTTCTCGCCCAGCTCGAGCCCGACTACAAGCTGGTGATGGTGGGCGACGCCTGCATGGCGCCGAGCGAGCTGGTGCTGCCCGGCGGGGCCATCGACTATCAGTACATGAACGAAGAGCCCGGCGCGGTGTGGCTGGAGCGCCTGGAGGATCACTTCAGCCACGCGGCGTGGCTCAACCCGCACCCCAAGCGGTGGTGGCCCACCATCCACGGGGCCTATACGCTGGACATGGTGCGGGGGATCTTCCCGATGTTCGAGTTGTCGGTGGATGGCCTCGATCAGGCCGTGCGCCACCTCATGGTGAGGCGCGCGGCCGCCTAGTGTGCAGAGGATGCGTGCCCGGCTCGCAACCCTCCTCATTGCGCTGGCCGTCGCGTGCGGCGCGGCCACCCCGGCCATGGCGGCGCCCAACGACGTGATCGCCGACTACTTCGTGGACGGCCAGCTGAATGGCAGCTACTCGGTGGAGGACCTGCGCGCGGCCCTGGCCTTCGCGCAGGATCGGGTGGGAACGGGCGCGCAGTACTCAGCCTTCGCCGACATCATCAGCCAGGCGATCACCGGCGATCTCGCCGGCACCAGCGGCGCGGCCAAGGAGCAGCTCAAGGCCCAGGAGCCACGCACCCGCACCCAGACCACCCCGGCGCCCGATCCCACCGCCACCGTGGTGCAGGACGACGGCCTTCCCACCCCTCCGCCCAGCGACCCCGCCGACGAGCTTCCGGCCGCCGTGCCCATCATGGGGTTCGTGGCGCTGGGGCTGGTGGCGCTGGGGTCGGTGTCGGCCATCTGGCGCCGACGGCGGCGCTGACCAGCAGCGGCCCCTGCCCCGGTACGCTGCGCACCACAGCCCAGCCCAAGGAGCCGCATGACACCGCCTGCACCGCCATCCATCGACATCCTCGCCCTCGGCAACGCCATCGTGGATGTGCTGAGTCATGTGGATGACGCCTTGGTGGACGCCCTGCCGGTCAACAAGGGGGGCATGACCCTCATCGGCGCCGTGGAGGCCAGGGATCTCTACGGGGTGCTGGGCCCGGGCATCGAGTGCTCAGGCGGTTCAGCCGCCAACACGGTGGTGGGCGCCGCCATGCTGGGCGCGCGCACGGCGTTCGTGGGCCGCGTGAAGGACGACCAGCTGGGCGCGGTGTTCACCCACGACATCCGCGCCGCCGGCGTGCGATTCGACACCCCGCCCGCCACCGACGGCCCCGAGACCGCCGCGTGCCTGGTGATGGTCACGCCAGATGCCCACCGCACCATGTGCACGCACCTGGGCGCGTCGATCGAGCTCGGCCCCGACGACATCGACGAGGCGCTGGTGCGCGAATCCGCGGTGCTCTATCTCGAGGGCTACCTGTGGGATCCCCCGGGCGCGCGCGAGGCCATGCGCAAGGCCATCCGCATCGCCCGCGACGAGGGCCGCGCGGTGGCGCTGTCGCTGTCAGACCCCTTCTGCGTCGACCGCCACCGCACCGACTTCCTCGACCTGGTCGATGGCGACGTGGACATCCTGTTCGCCAACGAGCACGAGCTCACCTCGCTGCATGAGACCGACGACCTCGACAAGGCCTTCAACGAGGTGATGCCGCTCGTGAAGGTGGCCGCCTGCACGCGCGGCGAGCACGGCGCGGTGGTCATGGGCGATGGCGAGACGCACGTGGTTGCCGCCGAGCCCGCCGCCCGGGTGGTCGACACCACCGGCGCCGGCGATCTGTTCGCCGCGGGGTTCCTCGCCGGCTGGACGCAGGGGCGGGGGCTGCACGACTGCGGCCGCATGGGCGCGGTCGCGGCCGCCGAGGTGATCTCGCACGTGGGCGCGCGCCCCGAGGCCGACCTCAAGGCGCTCATCCAGAACCGCGTACCGGCCTAGCCACCAATGCAAGCCGACGTGCTCTTCGACGCCACGCCGCTCGATCGCGATCACGCCGCGCGGGGCATCGGCGCGGCCGTGCGCGGCATGGCCGAGGGGCTCGCGGGGCTGCCCGATGAGCAGCGTCCGGCGTTCCTCATCGCGGGCGACGGCGAGAACGCCCCGCTCACGCCTGAGCGCTACTCGGTGCGCTGGCCCCACTTCCGCGTGCGGCGCCTGCCCGATCCCTGGCCCATGGCCACCATCGAACGCCACGTGCGCGGGCTGAGGCCCAGCCTGTTCCACTCCACCCAGGCCCAGCTGCTTCCCACCGGCATGCCGAGCGTGGTCACGCTCTACGACCTCATCCCCGCCGCCTACCCCAAGCTGTTCCTCGCCGGTGCAGGGCGCCGGGCCGAGGCCTCGGCCTATCGTCGTTGGATGAAGCGACTGCCCGATGCCCGCCTCTTGCTCTGCATCTCGCAGGAGACCGCCGCCGACGCCGTGCGCCTGGCCGGTGCCGACCCCGCCCGCGTGCGCGTGGTGCCCCTGGCCGCACCGCCCGCCCCGCTGCCCGCCGGCGAGGTGCCCGACGACCCGTACATCCTCATGAGCGGCGGCCTGGAGCCCCACAAGAACCCCTGGCCGGTGGTGAGCGCGCTGGCCATGCTGCCCGAGCCCCTTCGCCTGGTGATGACGGGCCCGTGGGGCGGCCGCCGCGTGCGCCTGCTTCGCGACTACGCGCACCGGGCCGGCGTGCTGCACCGCGTCGACCTGCTGGGCCACGTGCCGGCGTCGCGTCTGGCGGCGCTTCGCGAGGGCGCGGTGGCCGTGGTGGTGCCGAGCATCAAGGAGGGCTTCGGCCTGCCGGTGCTGGAAGCCATGGAGGCGGGCGTGCCGGTGATCGCCAGCGACACCCCGGCACTTCGCGAGGTCGGCGTCGACGGCCCCCGCTACGAGGACCCCTTCGACACCGCGGGCTGGGCCGACGCCATCGCCGAGGCCTGGCAGGAGCCCGAGGTGCGAAAGGCGGCGTCCATCGGCGGCCCCTCGCGCGCCAAGCAGTTCTCGTGGGATCGCACCACCGAGTTGGTGACCCAGGCCTACGACGAGGTGCTGGCCGCATGAGCGGCGCACCGCATCGCGCCCGGCCCCTGGTGATGGTCGACCAGCGCCTGGCCCAACGCCGCCGCACGGGGATATCGCGGGTCATCACCAAGACCCGCGAGGCCATGGCGGCAGACCCCCCCACCGACTTCGACGTGGTGTGGGTAAAAGGCCCGCGCGGGCTTCCGCGCCGCAACGCGCTGACCAGCCTGGGCAACCTGGTCATCGACATGCTCTGGCTCGGCGTGATGCTTCCGCGCAAGGCACGCGCGCGCGGCGCAAGCCTCATCCACGTGCCCATGAACTGGGGCCCGCTGCGCGGGCACACCCCCATCACGGTGATGATCCAGGACATCGCCTTCGAGCGCATGCCCGATCAATATCCGCGCGGCTTCCGCACATGGGCGTCCATCATCGGCCGCCGCACGGCCCGCCGTGCGCGCCTGGTGATGGCCACCACCGAGGCCGGTGCCCGCGACATCGAGGAGATCTACCGGGTGCCCGCCGAGCGCCTTCGCGTGGTGCACCTGGGCAGCGCCGCCGACCCCTCCGACTTCGACATGCCGCGCGAGCCGTTCATCCTGGCCGTGGGGGAGTTCGAGCCCAGAAAGCGCGTTCTCGACCTCATGCGCGGCCACGACCGCTACTTCGCCAGCGCCCCCACGTTCCCGCCCATCTGCCGGCTGGTGGTGGCGGGCGCGGGCGGAAGCCAGGAGCAGGAGGCCGCCGAGCGCCGCGGCGTGGGCTGCGATCTTCTGGGCTTCATCAGCGACGAGGAGCTCAGCGGCCTCTACGGCCGGGCCACGCTGTTCGTGAGCCTGTCGGCATACGAGGGCTTCGGCCTGCCCATCGTGGAGGCCATGGCCCACGGCTGCCCGGTGCTGGTCGCCGACAACTCATCGCAGGCCGAGGTGGCGGGCGACGGGGCGTTCCTCATCACCGACGCCTCGCCCGAGGGCATCGCCGCGCGCCTGGAGGAGGTGCTGGCCGACCGCGAGGAGCTCGACCGCCGGGGCGCAGCCGCCAAGGCCCGGGCCGCCGAGCTGTCGTGGACCGAAACCGCCCGCAAGACCGCCGACGTGTGGCGCGAGGCCCTGGGGCTGCCCAGGTGACGAAGGGGACAGGGGACTGTCCCCTTATGGGCGGGACGAGGGCACGGCTCGGCGACAGGGGACTGCCCCCGGGGTTCGTGTGAGGGTCGCCGTGGATGCCCACGCCGTGGCGCAGCCCACCCCGGGTGACGCCGGCAACGCCCGCTGGATCAAGAACCTCATCCACGCGCTGGTGGCCACGGCGGGCCCCGACGATTCGGTGCTGGCGATGATCGCCCACGACCAGGCGCGCGAGCGCATCGACCCGGCCGTGCCGCTGATCGAGGTGACCGACCGCAACGTTTCGCGGCTGCTTCGCGGCGCCCCGCGCGTGATGCAGCGCGCCCGCGCCGACATCGGGGTGTTCAACTACGTGGTGCCCTTCCGCGGCCGCACGCCAAGCGCCGTGGTGGTGCACGACGCCGCGTTCGTCACCAACCCCGGATGGTTCAGCCGCCGCGACCGCGAGGTGCTGGGGCGCCTGGTGCCCTGGGCCATCCGCAGGGCCAGCGTGGTGATCGGCGTGAGCCATGCGGCGGCCGCGGAGATCACCGAGATCTTCGACATCCCCCCGCACAAGGTGCACGTGGTGCGCACCTACCCCGCGCCGGTGTTCACGCCCGACCCCTCGGGCCAGGCCGCCGAGCGCGTGTTCAGCCGCTTCGGCCTGAGGCGCTACGTGCTGGCCGTGGGCGACATCCACCCCCGCAAGAACATCGGCAGCCTCGCGCGCGCCATGGCGCTGATGGGCGACCCCGACCTGCAGCTGGCCCTGGTGGGCCGCCCCGCACTCGGTGGCGAGCAGATCGTGCAGGGCGCCAACGCCCACTGGCTCGGCCGGGTGACCGATGAGCAGCTGGTGGATCTCTACCGCGCTGCTGCAGTGGTGTGCGTGCCCTCGCTGTACGAGGGCTTCGGCCTGCCGATCCTCGAGGCCATGGCCTGCGGCGCCCCTGTGGTGGCAAGCAACCGCGGGGCCATGCCCGAGATCGCCGGCGAGGGGGCCATCACCACCGACCCCACGCCCAATGGGCTCGCGCTCGGCATTCGCGAGGCGCTCGATGCCGCGCAGGCCGAGCGGCTGGGGGTGGCGGGCGTGCAGCAGGCCACCAACTTCAGCGAGCAGGCCATGGGCGAGGCGGGGTGGGCCGCCGCGCGGGCTGCCGTCAGTTGACCGACCGGCTGAGCGTCATGCGACGTAACGCGCCCCTCATCGCCCTTGGCGTGATCGTGGCCATCGCGGTAGGCCTGCGGGTGTACGTGCTCACCACCCCCCTCATGCGGTTCGAGGGTGACGAGGGCGTGACCGGCGTGATGGCCCAAGACATCCTCAGCGGCGACTTCCCCGTGTACTTCGGGGTGCAGAGCTACCAGGGGGCCCTGGAGCAATACCTGCAGGCGCCCCTGCTGTGGCTGCTGCCCGACACCCCGTTCGTGCTCCGCCTGGTGCAGGTGGCGCTCATCGCGCTGATCCTCGTGGCCACCTACCTCGTGGCGCACCGTGTGACGCGCTCGCGCTGGGGCGGCGTGCTGGCGGCCGCCCTGCTGGCGGTGGGCCCGTACTACTTCCTGTGGAAGGGCATCAAGAGCCACGGCGGCTACGACGGCGCGCTGCTCGCGGGACTGGTCATGGTGCTGGCGGCCTTGATGCTGCGGGTGGATGGCCGGCGCCGCAACGTGGTGGCCCTGGTGCTGGGAATCGCGGCCGGGGTGGCGATCTGGGAGAACCCGACCTCGCTCTACATGGTGATCCCGGCCGCCATCTGGGCCATCGGCAGTGCCCGCGGTGCGCTGCTGCGCCTGCTGCCCTGAGGAATCGGCGGGCTCATCATCGGAATCGTCCCGATGCTGGTGCACATCGCCCGCACGGGGGTGTTCCTGCCCACGGGGTCCGAGGAGCAACCCGCCACCTCCATCGTGCAGCGGGCGCGCAACCTCTTCGAGCCGGTGCTGCCGGACTTCTTCGGCATCAACGGCACGGTGGCCAGCACCTACAGCCCGCTGTCGCGAGCGCTCACGCTGCTGGCGATCATCGCGCTTCTCGGTGCCGTGTGGCACCGGCGCAAGGGCCTGTGGGATCTCCTGCGCCTGCGGCGCGACCGTCGTCGCCCCATCGACCTGATCCTGCTCGGCCTGATCATCACGCCGATCCTCTACTCGCTCTCGCCCTTCACGTGGTTCATCGCGGAGCCCCGGTACCTGTTCACCGCCTACCCCTTCGTGGCCATCGCGGTGGCAGCAGGGCTGGCGAGCATCCGGGTGCGCGAGTTCCGCGTGGCGGCAGTCACCACCGTGCTCATCGGATCCACCTTCCTGCTATCGGTCGCACTCGCCGATGCGCTCAAGGGCCAGGGCACGATCATCGCCACCCGCAGCGGCGCCTTCTACACCGAGGACCTCCCGCAGGTCGACGATGTGCTGCGGCGCGAGGGCGTGCGCACGGCCTACGCCAACGTGTGGCTGGCAGGTCCCCTGCAGTTCTCCACCGGCGGCGATGTGCGGGTGGGCAGCGGATGGTGGACGCAGTTCCCCGACACCGAGCGACGGGTGCGCGGCAGCAGGTCACCGGCAGTGGTGGTGCCCACCGAGCCCGCTGCGGCCGAGGTGCGTCGCCTGCTCACGGCCAGCGGGCGCCAATTCCGCGAGACCGCCGCGGGCAGGTTCACGGTGTTCACGCGCATCACGCCGGGGTGGCATCCGGCCACAACCAGCTACGTGTTCGTCCCCGGGTGAGGCCGTGGGTTAGCCTGCTCTGAACGTCCGCCGCTTCGGAGGCCTCCGCTGAACTACGAGCGCATCTACGCATACCGCTTTCGCGACATCGACCAAGGCGACCGTGAGGTCGTCTGGGAGGAACTCGCCGGGTTTCTTCATCCCCTCCTTGGGCAGCCTGACACCGTCCTCGATCCGGCGGCAGGGCTCGGGGAGTTCATCAGGCATTCCCCCGCGCGCGAGCGGTGGGCCGTGGACGCTGTTGACTTCGGGCTCGGCGATGACCCGGCCGTCACGTTCATCCAGGGAGACACGCTGACGGCGAACGTCCCCGACGGTCACTTCGACGCAGTGTGGGTCTCCAACTTCCTCGAGCACCTCCTGAGTCAGGAGCAAGTGGCGGAGTTTCTCGAGCACATGTACGCCAAGCTCAGGCCCGGCGGGCGAATCGCCATCATGGGACCCAATTTCAAGTACTGCTACCGGGAGTACTTCGACTGCGCTGATCACACGGTGGTGCTGTCCCACATCGGCGTGGCGGAACACGTGGTGGGAGCCGGCTTCGACCTCGACCAGGTCACTCCGCGATTCCTCCCGTATTCGTTCCGGGGAAGGCTCCCGGCAGGGCGCAGTCTGGTGCGGCGATACCTCCACTCACCGTGGGCGTGGCGCTTCCTGGGTAAGCAGTTCCTCGTGGTGGCCCGACGCCCCGGGGCATAAGGGCCTCGGTCGCCACCAACGGCTCGCCGGATAACGCTCCGTGAAGATCGCCCTCATCGGCACCCGCGGCATCCCCGCCGCGTACTCCGGCTTCGAGACCGCCGTCGAGAACCTCTCGCGTGAGTTCACCGCGCGCGGGCACGAGGTCACCGTGTACTGCCGGCCCCACATGACCGAGCGGCGGGACGAGCACGCAGGTGCGCGCCTGGTGCACCTGCCGACGATCCGCAACAAGTACTTCGACACCCTCGCGCACACCACGGTGAGCACCGGCCACATGGTGGCGAAGGAGCGCCCCGACGTAGCCATCTACTTCATCGCAGGCAATGCCCCGGTGGTGCCATTCGCGCGCATGGCCGGCGTGCCGAGCATCCTGCAGATCGACGGCATGGACTCCGAGCGCGCCAAGTGGCCCCGCGCAGCCCGGGCGATCATCCGGCAGTTCGAGCACATGTCGGCGGCGGCGGCCACTATCGCCGTCACGGACAGCGAGAGCGTGGCCGACCTCTACGAACAACGCTTCGGCCGGCGCCTGCTGGCGATCCCCTACGGCGCGGATGTGCCCGATCCCGGCACCACCCAGGCACTCGACGAGCTCGGGCTGATTCCCGGTGAATACATCCTCTTCGTCGGGCGTCTGGTGCCCGAGAACAACGCCCACCTGCTGGTGCAGGCCTACGCCAGGCTCGACACCGACTGGCCCCTGGTGATCGTGGGTGATGCTCCCTACGCCGACGACTACATCGCCACGCTCAAGGCGGATGCCGGTGACCGCGTGCTCTTCCCCGGCTACGTCTTCGGAGACGGATACGCGGAGCTCGTGCACAACTGCGGCCTCATGTGCGCGCCGACGGAGGTGGGCGGGACGCATCCCGTGATCGTCGAGGCCATGGCGGCGGGCGCACCGCTGGTGGTGAGCGACCACCTGCCCAACCTCGAGGTGGTCGGGGATGCCGCAGCCACGTTCTCGCTGGCGGCTGCCCCCGCCTCGCTCACGCAGGTGCTCGCGCGCCTGGTGGCAGACCCCGACCGTCGCGCGGCGCTCGGGGCCGCAGCCGAATCGCGCGCTCACGACCTCTTCGGCTGGGATCGCTGCGCCGACCGGTACCTCGCGGTGATCGATGCCCTCGGATGCCGCCCGTGAGCCAGCCGGACGAGGTCGTCGAGCGCAAGGCGATCAGCACGCGATCCGTTGTGATCGGCCTTGCGATCGGGCTCCCTCTCTCGGTGCTCTTCCTCTGGCTCGCCGTCCGCGGGGTGAGCTTCGACGAGGTCTGGGGCGCCCTCAGGAGCGCCAACCCCTGGCTCGTACTGCTCGCGGTGCCGTTCCTGCTGATGCTGTTCGTGATGCAGGGCCTGCGGTGGCGACACCTCGTGGTGGCGCCCAATCCGCCCAGGCGGCGCATCTTCGTGGTGCTCATGTTCGTTGGCACGGCCATCACCAACGTGGTGCCCGGACGCCCCGGCGATGTCGCGCGCGGAATCTGGCTGTCCAGGATCGGGCGCATCCCCGTGGCCAGGTCGTTGACCTCGGTGGGCGTGGACCGCGCCATGGATGTGGCGACGGTGTTCGTGCTGCTGCTGGTGTGCCTGCCGTTCATCGAGGCGCCCGACTGGCTCATCACGCTGGCAATCGTCGGCGCGGTCGTCTGCGTGCTTGCCGCGGTCGTGCTGCTGGTCGCCTGGTGGTACGCGCACAAGCGCAACCCCCAGGACCCCGCCGCGGGAATGGAGAAGGGCGAGCGCTCATGGTGGCGCCATCAGCTCAGCGGTGTCATTCGCGGCCTCGCCGTGCTGTCGCGCCCGCGCGACTTCTCGCTGGCCGTCGGTGCGAGCTTCATCGGATGGGGCTTCAACGCCTTCGGCACCTGGCTGGTGGCCGAATCCCTCGGGCTGGGCATCGGCATCGCCGGTGCCCTGCTGGTCACGAGCGTCATCGCCCTTGGATCAGCCATTCCGTCGTCGCCGGGAATGATCGGCACGTTCCAGTGGCTCGCCGTGGCGAGCCTGGCCGTGGTCGGCATCGGCCGTGCGGATGCCCTCGCTTTCTCCATCCTGCTGCAGGCTGCCTGGTACATCCCCACCACGCTCTCCGGCGTGCCGGGGGCATGGTGGCTCACGCGCCAGGGCACCACGGCGCCCACGGCGTCGGCGGCACCCGACGCCTGATCAGCCGGTGCCGGCCTCCCGGCGCGCGGCGTGGGCATCGTGCTCGGCCTGCGCGGGATCCCCGATGACCTCGGCCACCACGTAGTTCGGCCTGCCCCGCACCTCGTCGTAGATCTTCCCTACGTACTCGCCGAGGATCCCCATGAACAGAAACAGTGCGGCGCCGATGAACAGCAGCACGATCATCAGCGATGCCCAACCCGGCGGGATGTCCGCCCCCACGATGCTCCCCACGATCACCCAGATGAGGCCGATCACGGCGAGTGCGGTCATGAGGAACCCCATGCCGGTCATCAACCGCAGCGGGAGCTTCGAGAACGAGAAGATGGCGTTGGTCGCGCCAACGGTTCGCTTCACCAGCGAGTACTTGGTCTCGCCGGCGAGCCGCTCGCGGCGCTCGGCCTCCATGCCCACCTGGTGGAAGCCCGCGAACGCCCGGAGCCCCGGGAAGTAACGGCCCTTCTCGGGCATGGCATTCAGCACGTCCACCACGCGGCGATCCATGAGTGAGAACGGCCCGGCGTCGCGCGGAAGGTCAATGCTCATCACGCGCTCGGCGAGGCGGTAGAAGCTGGTGAAGGCCGCGCGCAGGAAGCGGCCCTCCTTGCGCCCCTTGCGCACGGCGTACACCACGTCGGCACCCTCGTGCCAGGCGTTGATGAGCCGCGGGAGGATGTCCGGGCCGTCCTGCAGGTCGGCGTCCATCACGATCACGGCATCGCCCCGCGACTCGCGCAGACCGGCCTCGATGGCCGCCTCGTGACCGAAGTTGCGCGACAGCACCACCACGCGCACGCGGGGGTCGGCATCGGAGATCTGGGTGGCGATCGCCACCGAGCGATCGCGCGAGCCATCATCAACGAATACGAACTCGATGTCGTCGGGCAGGGGGTCGAGCTCGGCCGACACCTGCCGGTGCAGTTCGGCGAGCACCTCTTCCTCGTTGTACATCGGAACGACGATCGAGATCAGCGACATCTTCTCCTCCCGGCGCGCGGAGAGTAGTCAGGCGGGGCGGGCGACAACCACCCACCCGGCCCCTGTGCCGGCATCGTCAAGGGCGTGCACGTCGATCTGCACATCGAACCCCTCGGCCGCGACCCACCCGGCCAGGTCGGCACCGAACGACGTGAACTCGAGGAAGTCGTCCCCCACGGGAAGCCGCGAGTAGGGCCCTGCGCCCCGGCCGTGGTAGAGCGGGGGGTGCAGGTGCCGCACGCCATCCGCCTCTAGCACGGCGCGGGTTTGCGTGGCCGGACGCGAGACCAGCGCGGGCACGGTGAACACGTGCACGCCACCCGGCCGAATCACCCGTCGCACTTCGCGCATGGCCGCGACGGGGTCGGGAACATGCTCGAGGGTGTCGGAGTGCAACACCACGTCGAACGTGGCATCGGCGAACGTGAGGGCGGTGAGGTCCTCGTTGAGGCGACCGTCCGGCCCCGCAGTGCCCAGGCCCTCGGCACCCCGGTACTCGGTGGATACCAGCCGCGGGTGCGCCGACAGCACCGTGTGCATCGACCCGGTGGAGCCCAGTTCGTTGATCTCGAGCACGTCGAGGGAGGCGAACGGCGGGATGTCGATGGCCTCGCGCACCGACCCGGCATCACTGCCCAGGGCGCGCAGCAGCGATGACGCGAGCATCCTCACGCGCAGGCTCGACGAGCACGTGCCGCAGAACATGCTCTCGCGGCGCAGGTACGCATGATCGGCCGCAGCGTCACCCCAGGCCTCCAGCAACTCCCGATCAATGGACCACGAGTTGAAGCGGAACACGGTGACGTCGCCGCACACGGAGCAGCGGCCGCGCTGGTCGTACCCGCGGTCGCCCGGGTGCCGACCGAAGCGGAGGATCTTCCTCTTCGCCCAGATCGTGGGAGAGGGACGCGTGGACTGGGTGAACACAGCCAATAGGGTAGCGGCCTGTGCGGCCTCTACGATGGGCCCGTGTCTGAAGCGGCGTCCACGCGCGACCCCCGGGGCGCCCTCCACAGCACAGCCATCGTCAGCGGAGCGCTGGTGGCCTGGAGCATCGGCGCCTACGTGTTCTTCCTACTCGCGGGCCGGATGCTCGGGCCGGAGGACTACGGACTCGCCGCAGCCCTCCTTGCCGTGGTGGTCGTGGGCGCGACACCGATGATCGCCCTGCAGTGGTCATCCGCGCGCGTCATTGCGGGCGGTGGCGTGACGGCCCGGGATGATGCACGGGGGGTGTACCGCCGCACCTTGGTGCTGGCCACGGCAGGCGCTGCCGCCCTCGCCCTGATCGCATCGGGCATCACCGCAGCGCTGGGCGCCTCGGGCAACCAACTTCCGGTCGGTCCCCTGATCGCCACCTACTGGTCGCTGGCGGCGTTCATGCCGCTCCTCGTGGCTGCCGGCGCGCTGCAGGGGCAGCACCGATACTGGGGCTTCGCGGTGAGCTACGGCCTGAGCGGCGTGCTGCGGGCGCCGGTGCTGCTACTGCTTCTTGCGCTGCCCTTGCTCAGCGGGGTCGAGGCCACTCTGCTGGGCGTGGCAATACCAACGGCACTCGGCGCCGCGCTTGCCGTATGGCTCACCCGGGCGCTGCTCCTGCAGGTGCCGAAGCCCTCGGCAGCCGCCTGGAAGTCGTTCGGTGCCGGGCTCGGCGTGGCCACGGTGGGCCTCTCCGGAATTGCAGTGCTCACCAATGTCGACGTCATCGCCGCCAAGCTCTCACTGGGTGGTGCCGAAGCGGGCTACTTCGGCGCCGCGGCGATCATCGCAAAGGCCCTGATGCTCGTGCCGCAGGCACTCACCACCGTGCTGCTGCCCCGGGTTGCCGAGCGGCAGCAGCGAGGGCAGGCCACCGGATCGCTGCTGGCAGTCGGGGTGGTCACGATGTTCGCAGCAGGACTTGCCGCGATGGCACTCGCCGTTCCCCTCGAAGGCCCCATCACCACCATCACATTCGGCACGGCCTTCGAACCGGCGGCGACCCTGGTGGTGCCGTTCTTCGGCGCCACGACCCTGCTCGGGGCATTACTCATCCTCGTCAACCACCATGTAGCGCGCAACGACCGCCGCTTCGCGTGGACGGTGGGCGCCCTGGCGATCGTGCAGGTAATCCTGCTGGTGCTCTACGGAGACTCGGCCGGGGCGATCATCGCCATCGATGCCATCGTCGCCGGGGCCGGACTCGTGATCCATGAGGTGATGTACCTGCAGACTGACGAGAGCATGCTGATCGGGGCCGGGCGCCAGGCGCGCGAGGTGATGCGCCGCATCCGGGCCCGCAACGCGGGCGAGGCCGGATGAAGCGCCTCGACTCGCAGCTGCCCGGCCTCATCGTGCTCGAGCCCACCATCCACGGCGACAGCCGGGGCTGGTTCCAGGAGACCTACCGGCAGAACGTCATGGCAGACCTCGGGATCACCGACGACTTCGTGCAGGACAACCACAGCAGGTCGGCGCGCGGGGTTCTGCGCGGCCTGCACTTCCAGGTGGGTGACCACCCGCAGGCGAAGCTGGTGCGCTGTGTGCGCGGGGCAATCATGGACGTCGCCGTCGACCTGCGGCGGGGCTCACCCACGTACGGCCGCTGGGAGGCCTGGCAACTCGACGACGATCGCGGGCTGCAGCTGTACTGCCCTGCTGGGTTTGCCCATGGGTTCGTGGTGCTGAGCGACGTTGCAGACGTCGTATATCGCTGCTCCGACTACTACGACCCCGCCGGCGACAGCGGAATCCGGTTTGACGACCCCACCGTCGGCGTCGATTGGCCCGGTGGGCCGCACTCGGTGAGCGACCGCGACGCCACTGCGCCGCTGCTGGCCGACATCGCCGACGAACTGCCCTTCGAATGGAGGGGATGAGCGCGCCCGAGCTCAGCGTGGTGATCGTCTCGTATCGCTGCGCCGACCTGCTGGCCGAATGCCTCGACAGCCTCGGGGAGAGCCGGTCGGACGTGCAGATGGAGGTCATGGTCGTCGACAACGCCTCGGGCGACGACACCGTGGCCGTGGCCCGGTCGTACGAGTGGGTCGACGTGGAGGCGCTCGACGACAACGTGGGATTCGCGCGCGCCAACAACCGCGCCATGGATCGCAGCCGCGGACGGGCCGTGCTGGTGCTCAACCCCGACACCGTGCTGCCCGCCGGGTCGCTGCGCGCATGCCTCGACTACCTGTGGCAGCACCCGGACATCGGCCTGCTCACGCCGAAGCTCGTCGACCGCGAGGGGCGGCTCGACCGCCGCTGCCATCGCGGCTACCCCACCATGTGGTCGTCGTTCTGCTACTTCACCACGCTCGACCGCCGCCTGAAGGGGCCGCGCTCGCGTTGGTACACGATGGGCCACCTGCCGGAGGACGAGGCCACCGACGTCGAGAGCGTGTCGGGCGCCTTCATGCTCATGCCCGCCGACGCCATGCGACGCGTGGGCGGCTTCGACGAGCAGTTCTTCATGTACGCCGAGGACATCGACCTCTCCCTGCGCTTCATCGAAGCCGGATACCGCGTGTGGTACTGGCCCGGCGTGGAGGTGGTGCACGTGGGCGCGGGATCAAACGTGGCGGGCCAGCGCCCGCCTGCCGCGAACGCCGCCTACTTCCGCACCATGGCGCCATTCATACGCAAGCACTCACCCGGCGTGCGGGGAGAGATCACGGCGCTGGCCGCATGGGGCGCCGGAGAGCTGATGCTGGCTGCCACCGAGGCCAGACGCCGGCTGGGCAGGGGCGCGTGATGACGCACGCGCAGGCCCCCTGGTGGCGGCGCCTCTGGGCCGCGCACGCCCCGTTGGTGGTGCTCGGCGCGATCATCCTCGTGGGGGTGATCGAACGGCTCTACCGCTTCACCGCACCGATCCTCGACCAGCACTTCTTTCGCCAGACCCAGACCGCAAGCCAGGTGTGGCTGTGGGATCGCTTCGGCTTCTCGCTCTTCGACTACCACGTGCCGATGTTCGGCGGCGGGTACTGGGTGCTGGAGTTCCCCTGGTACCAGGACGTGGTGTACGGCCTCTCGCTCGTGTTCGGTTTTCACGAGGAGCTCGGGCGGGTGGTATCGATCGCCGCCTTCGTCGCCTCGGCGTATCTGCTCTACGAGATCGGTCGCCGCCTGCTCGGCTCGCGCGCCGCGGCCATCGCGGCAGTGGCATTCCTCGCGTTCATGCCGATCACGGTGTTCTACTACCGCGCGTTCCTCATCGACCCGTTCATCATCGCCTTCGCGCTGCTCATGGTGCTCGCGGCGATTCGGATGAGCGAACGCATGACATGGACCTGGCTCGCGACCTTCCTAATCGCCACTTTCGTCACCGCGCTCGGCAAGGCCAACTTGCTTGTTGTGTTCGCGCTGCCCGTGCTCGCGCTCCTTTATCGCGGCTTCGTGCGGCGGCGCGCGAGTCGCGCCCAATGGGTCGTGCTGGTCGGCGGCGGCGTGGTTGTGCTGGCGGCGCTCGTTGCGTGGACCCGGCATGCAGATGCCATCAACCTCGCATCGAACGGAATGACCTACTCAAACATGCGCTGGTGGTACTTCGGCAGCCGCGTATTCGATGCGCAATTGTGGACAACGATCGGGGAACGATTTGTCGACAACCTGAGTCCCCTTGGAGTCGTCATGGTCGCTCTTGGGGTTGCGGCAATTCCCCGCCTCAGGTCTGGCTACCGCGTTGAACTCATCCTGCTCGCGCTCTCTGTCCCAGTCTCAATCAGCATCTTCGCGAACCTCAACTTCGTCCACGACTACTACCAGTTGCCGTACTACGCAACGCTGAGCCTGCTTGGCGGGCTCGGCGTGTGGAGCGTCGCCTCTCTTGCCCTTAGGGTTTCCCGCGGATCGGCCTTCCAGTTAGCCGCCGGGCTGCTCCTTGGTCTGGTAGGCATATGGTCCTACACGCTCTTCGTCGGGACCTTCTTCAGCAAGAACGCCCTCGGCGCTCTGGGTCTCAGCGAAACCGGCGCCGTCATTCGTGACAACACTCCCGACAAGCCAATCATCACACTCGGCGAGGGTGATGATCCACGTGAGCCCACGGTGCTCTACGAGGCCCGGCGCATCGGCTGGCGACTGGACTCCCTTGAGCCCCGCACCGCCACTCGGCAGATCACTGAGGCCCGTGACCTAGGGGCGATCGTCGTGTTCAAAGGTCCATCGGGCGTGCCAGCTTGGGTCATCCCGGCGGCCGAAAAGCGTGGGCTCAAGGCCACCCTGGAAACGCCCCAGATGCTGATCTTCACCTGAGTGCCACGATGAAGAGATACCTCGTCACCGGCGGATGCGGGTTCGTGGGCTCGCGCATGTGCCTCGGCATCCGCGCGGCCGACCCATCGGCAGAGGTCGTCGCCTTCGACAACCTTCGCCGCCGCGGCAGCGAGATCAACGTGGTCGACTTGGGCGCCGCAGGGATCACGGTCGCCCACGGCGACATCCGCATGGCCGCCGACCTCGATGACCTCGACGGCACCTTCGACGTGGTGTTCGACGCCGCTGCCGAGCCCAGCGTGCACGCCGGCACCACCGGCAGCCCCCGCTACGTGATCGACACCAATCTCGGTGGCACGGTGAACCTGCTCGAGTTCGCCCGACGGCGTGCCAAGACCTTCGTGCTGCTCAGCACCTCTCGTGTGTACGCCATCGACGCCCTGCGCGGCATCGAGACCGTCGAGGGGGACACCCGGTTCGAAGTCACAGCTACTCAGGCGCTTCCCGGCGTTGGCCCCGAGGGCGTGTCCGAGGCGTTTCCCACCGATGGTGCGCGCTCGTACTACGGCGCCAGCAAGCTGGCCAGCGAGATGCTGGCCCAGGAGTACGCCGCGGCCAGCGGCCTCGAGGTGATCATCAACCGCTGCGGCGTGCTGGCGGGTGCGGGCCAGTTCGGCAAGGTCGACCAGGGGGTCATCGCCCTCTGGGTGGCATCGCACATCTACGACCGGCCGCTGAAGTACATCGGCTTCGGCGGCACCGGCAAGCAGGTGCGCGACCTCATGCACCCCGACGACCTCCTCGCACTGGTGATGCGCCAGATCGACATGGCGCCATCCATCAGCGGTGAGGTATTCAACGTGGGCGGGGGGCTCCCCATCAGCGTGTCGCTGCTCGAGCTCACCGCCCTGTGCCGCGATCGCACCGGCAACGAGGTGCCCATCACACCCGTGCCCGAGACCGCCGCGGTTGACGTGCCGGTATACCTCACCGATACCGCACGGGTGCGCGAGGCCACCGGATGGTCGCCTTCGCGCGATGCATCCACGATCGTCGATGGCATCGCCACGTGGATCGAAGGCGACATCGATCGGCTTCGGCCCATCTTCACCTAGAAACCTTCCGGAGGAGTACTGAGTGTCACTTGCCATCGTCACAGGATCGTCCGGGCTCATCGGCAGCGAGATGTCGCGCTATCTCGATGCCCGCGGCTGGGACGTGATCGGCATCGACAATGACATGCGGGCGTACTTCTTCGGCGATGAGGCCTCCACCCAGTGGAATGCCGATCGGCTGAAGGCGGACCTCTCACGATTCCGTCTCGAGACGCTGGACATCCGCGATACCGACGCCGTGATGAAGCTCTTCAAGAACCTCGGGTCGTCGATCGAGTTGGTGGTGCACTGCGCAGCCCAGCCCAGCCACGACTGGGCGGCCCGCGAGCCACTTACGGACTTCGGGGTGAACGCCAACGGCACACTCAACCTGCTCGAGGCCACGCGGCTGCATGCACCTGATGCCGTGTTCGCCTTCATGAGCACCAACAAGGTGTACGGCGACGCCCCGAACGACCTGCCGCTCATCGAGACCGACACCCGGTGGGAGCTCGACCCCACCAACCCCTGGGCCGAGCACGGGTTCGACGAGCACCTGCGCATCGACCAGAGCAAGCACAGCCTCTTCGGTGCCAGCAAGGTGGCCGCCGACGTGCTGTGCCAGGAGTACGGCCGCTACTTCGACATGAAGACGGGTGCCTTCCGTGGTGGCTGCCTCACCGGGCCGGCGCACTCGGGCGCCGAGCTGCATGGGTTCCTCGCCTACCTGGTGCAGTGCACCCTCACCGGCCGGCACTACACGATCTTCGGGTACAAGGGGAAGCAGGTGCGCGACAACATCCACTCGCACGATCTGGTGAGCGCGCTGTTCGCCTTCTACGAGCACCCGCGACCGGGAGCCGTGTACAACATCGGTGGATCGCGCTTCGCGAACTGCTCGGTGCTCGAGGCCATCGCGCTCAGCGAGGAGCTCACCGGCTGCGAGATGAACTACTCGCTGTCGGATGAGAACCGGTCGGGCGACCACATCTGGTGGATCTCCGACGTGCGGAGATTTCAGGCCGACTACCCCGACTGGCAGTACCAGTACAACCTGCGCACCACCGTGCAGGAGATCGTGGACGCCACCCGGGAGCGCATGGCCACCGCATGAGCCAGATGCTCTCCGTCGTGATCCCGGCGCACAACGAGGCCGATTCCATACCCACCGCGCTGCGCGGGGTGTATGCGGCCCTGCAGGCGGCCGGGGTGGATCACGAGATCGTGGTGGTGGATGACCACTGCAGCGACGGCACCGCCGACGTGGTGCGCGCGCTGGCTGCACACGAGGTGCCCACCGCCCGCGTGGTGGTGAACCAGGGCAAGGGCGGCTTCGGGTTGGCGGTGCGCTGCGGCCTGGACAACTTCTCGGGCGACGCCGTGGCGGTGATGATGGCCGACCTCAGCGACTCGCCCGACGACCTGGTGGAGTTCTGGCGCACCATGCAGCGCACCGGGGCCGACTGCGTGTTTGGCACGCGGTTCTCGAAGGGCGGGCGGGTCATCGACTACCCGGCGGCCAAGCTGCGCATCAACCGGGTGGCCAATCTGGGCATTCGCGTGCTCTTCGGGCTGCGCTACGACGACGTCACCAACGCCTTCAAGTTGTATCGCCGCGAGGTGATCGACGGCGTGCAGCCGCTGCTCAGCCACCACTTCAACCTCACGGTTGAGATACCGCTCAAGGCGATCGTGCGGGGCTACACCTACGCCGTGGTGCCCAACTCGTGGACCAACCGCTCGCATGGCGAGTCGAAGTTCAGGGTGAAGGAGATGGGATCCCGGTACGCATTCATCATCCTCTACTGCCTGCTCGAGCGACTGCTCTCACGCGGTGACTATCGCCGCGTGGCTGCGGAGCAACGATGACTCTCGAATCGCCAACAGCGTGGGTATGCGTGCCCACCTACGACGAGCGCGAGAACGTCGAGGCGCTCGTCACCGCCGTGCGGCAGGCCATGGACGATGCCGGCATCGACGGCCACGTGCTGGTGATCGACGACGGCTCGCCCGACGGCACCGGGCAGATTGCCGATGCCATGGCGGCTCGCGACAACCGCGTGCACGTGCTGCACCGCACCGCCAAGGAGGGCATTGGGCCCGCCTACCGGGCGGGGTTCCGCCACGCCATGGCGGAGGGTGCAGACCTCATCCTCGAGATGGACTGCGACTTCTCCCACAACCCGCGCGACGTGCCCCGGCTCATCGCCGCCGCACGCACAGCAGACGTGGTGCTCGGTTCGCGCTACGCGCGGGGGGGCGGTGTGGCCGAGTGGGGACTGCTGCGCCGTGCGATCAGCCGCGGCGGGTGCCTGTATGCCCAGGCATGGATCGGCGCATCGGTGAAGGACCTCACGGGCGGCTTCAAGTGCTTTCGCCGCGAGGTACTCGAGGCTATCCCTCTCGATGAGGTGTCGGGCGCGGGCTACGTGTTCCAGGTGGAGATGACCTACCGCGCACTGCTGCAGGGCTTCTCGGTGGTCGAGGTGCCCATCACCTTCACCGACCGCACCCAAGGCCAGAGCAAGATGAGCCGCGGCATCGTGGTGGAGGCCGCCGTGCTGGTGCCGCGCCTTCGCCGCAGGCTCGGCTCCCTCCCCAAGCGCCGCAGGCGATGAACGCTGCGCCGGCGTACCGGCGCCGCTGGATCGAACCGGTGCTGGTGGTGGTGGGCTTCACCCTGCTGGCGATACTGGTCACGTGGCCGGTGGCGGCGCACGTGAGCACGCTCATCCCCAGCCCCGGTGCTGCATGGGATCCCGCGGGCTTCATCTGGGACTTCTGGCAGCGCTCCACCGAGAGCCTGGGGCTATGGGGCGACGCCGTCTCAGGGCTGGCCGGCTACCCGTTCGGCCGTGGATTCCCGGCTGCGGCCGACGCCACGCAGCTGGTCACCTACGGGCCCGCGTGGGTCATCACCATCATCGCCGGACCGGTGGTGGCCTACAACGTGGTGATCATCAGCGGCTTGGCATTCGCCGGCGTGGCCATGTACGCCCTCGCCCGCTGGCTGGGCACGGGCCCCGGCATCGCCACGTGGGCCGGCGGCGCGTACGTCATCTTCCCCTATGCCATCGGCAAGGCCGTCACGCACGCTCCGCTGGTGCACCTCGCGTGCTTCCCCCTCGCGGTGCTCGCCGGCCTCTGGTGGTCGGAGCGGCCCACCTGGAGACGCGCGCTGGTCGTGGTGGCGGCCTACGGATTCGCATGGCTCACCAACCCCTACTACGGGCTGATGGCCACAGTGGTGCTGCTGGTGGTGTGCGGAGGGGGACTCATTCGCATCATGCGCGGCGCCGGCCTGCACATGGCCGCGCGAAGCGGCGGCACGCTCGCGGGTCTCGCCCTGCTCATCGTGGTGGTGCCCGTGGCCCTCATCGGTCGGTCGGCCACCGACCAGACCACCTCGGGCATCTCGCGCGAGGTCATCGACCTCGACAACTTCGGCGCCCGCCTCACCGACTTCACGACCCCGCCCGGCAACTCGTTCTTCATACGCGGCATCAATCCGCAGTGGCAGGGCGTCGCGGCGAATGGCGATGAACGCATCATCCTCTACCTGGGAATCACCACCGTGGCCATCGCGATCCTGGGCGCTATCGTCACCTGGCGCGCCACGGGCACGCTGGGGCCGCGCCTGCGTCTGGCCGCCCGCACGGCGGCAGTGCTGGTGCTGGTGCTCGCGTGGTTCAGCCTGGCGTCACCCACCAGCTGGTTCGGCATGGACATCCCGGTGCCGTCCCTGTGGATATGGGAGGCCCAGCCGCAGTTTCGGGTGTTCGCGCGGTTTGCCGCACCCCTCATGTGCGCATTGCTTGTGCTGGGTGCCCTCGGCGTTCGCTGGATCACCGCGCGTGGCACCGCCCTATGGCGCACGTCCATCATCGCGGCGGCAATGCTCATCACATTCGCCGACCTCGCAACCACCCTGCCCACGCCCACCGCGCCACCCGTGATGGCAGGAAGCCAGGCACCGGATGATGTGCCCGCGTGGCAGTGGCTTCGCGCGCGCGATGACGGCGCGCCCATCATCCAGTACCCCACCATCCCTGAGGAATACACCCCGGCGGGTGAGTCCCTCGAGCGCGTCTACGCCTTCGGCCAGACCATCCACGGCCACCCGAGCGTGAACGGCGCGCTGTTCCCCGGCCAGAGGTCGTTCGACTTCCTTGCACAGGTGAGTGATCCCACCCGACCGGGAGCGGCGCGCGACCTGGCCACGGCGGGCGTGCGGTGGGCCGTGGTGAACCCGTGGGGCTACGCCAGCCTCGGGCGCGAAACCCCCTTCCCGGTGGCCAGTCCGCCGCCAGGGTTTGCGGTGGAGAAGGTGTTCGCCGATGGAACCGAGGTCTGGCGCATCACAGCGCCGCCGAGTGACGGCATCGTCGTCTTCCGTGGACCCAGCTTCGGGTGGGGCGTGCCGCAAGGCGGCATCACCTGGCACGCGGTGCAGCAGGCCACGGCCACCATCACGCTGTGGGCGCCACGCGATGGCCGCTACACGCTGACGTTGCGCACACGTGGGTTGGACCCTGCCCAGGTGCAGGCCTCGGCCGGGGGCGCATCACTCACCGTTACCCGACGCGAACGACAACTGTCGTTCGCCTCGCCGGCAGGTCGGGAGCCTCGCGAGATCGAACTGACCTTCGGGCCGCGCGATGCAGACGCTGCCATGGCAACGCTCGGCATGAGGAGGATCGGGTGACCCGCAGGCGCATCGACGGCCCACTGTGGACCCTCGTCGGCGCCATCGGCGTGATCCTCATCACGCGCCTGGTCATCCTGCTCACCAACCTGGGCAGGTTCGAGGGCGACGAGGGCGTGACCGGCGTGATGGCCCAGCGCATCCTCGACGGCCACTTCCCCATCTTCTTCGGCATCCAGAGCTACCAGGGAGCTCTGGAGCAGTACTTCCAGGCCGGGGTGCTCGCGCTGCTGCCCGACACCTACTTCACCCTGCGGCTGGTGCAGCTGGCGCTGGTGGTCATCATCTGCGTGCTGGTCTACGTGCTGGGCACCAAGGCCATCGGGTCGCGCTCGGGCGGCGCCGTTGCCGCCCTGCTCTATGCCGTGGGCCCGTACTACAGCGCGTGGAAGGGCGTGCGCACCCACGGCGGATACGACACCGCCACCATCTTCGGGCTGCTGGTGATCGTGCTCGCGCTGTGGATGCGGCGCGAGTCGGCGCGCGCGCCATGGATCGCCGCCGCCATCGGCCTCTGCGCCGGGCTGGCCATCTGGGCCAACTACCTCAGCGTGTTCCTGCTCATCCCTGGTGCCCTGTGGGCCCTGGGCAGCGCGCGTGGATCGCTCAAGCGCCTCTTTCCGCCCGCGGTCGGCGGATTCGTCATCGGGATCCTCCCGATCATCATCTTCCGCATCCAGAACGGGCTCAACCCACCATCGGGCACGGGCACGCCGCCGCCAACGGGATTCGCCGATCGCGTGGGCAACCTCCTCAGCCCGGTGACCGGGCAGTTCCTCGGCCCCGGGGGCACACCCGCCGAGATATCCCGGTGGTTCATCCCGGGCCTCGCCGTGATGATCGCCCTCGGGGTGCTCGGCGCGGCCGCGTGGACCCGCCGGTGGGGCATATGGGACGTCATCACCCTGCGCACCGGGCGCCGCAAGCCCATCGACATCGTGATCCTCGGCTTCCTCATCACGCCGATCCTCTACGGCCTGTCGTCGTACACCTGGTTCACCGGCGAGCCGCGATACCTGTTCACGCTCTACCCGTTCCTCGCCGTGGGCGTGGCGGCGGCCATCTTCGCGCTGCGGGGGCGCGCCCGGGCGATCATGGCCGGCGTGGTGGTGGCCCTCAGCGCGATCCTCCTCGGATGGACCATGACGTCGCTCCAGTCGTCAGGCGGATTCCTACCCGCCATCGCGGAGGGCCCCATCTACAGCGAGAACCTCCCCGCTGTGGCCGACGCCCTCGAAAAGCGCGGGGTGAAGTCCGTGTACGCCGACTACTGGCTCTCGTACCCACTGCAGTTCGCGGGGCACAGCCGCTTCACCGTTACCCCGTATGAGCACTCGCAGTTCCCCGACATCGACGCGCAGACTGCTGCCGACCCCAAGCCGGGCATCGTGGCGGTCACCGCCGCCGGGGCGGCATCCACCCGCAAGGACCTCACCGCGAAGGGGCGCACCTTCAAGGAGGCCGAGGTGGACGGCTACACGATCTTCTGGGACGTGACCCCGCCACGGCGGGGA